>NZ_JBIWLW010000034.1:0-94841 GCF_044766385.1 Streptomyces sp. NPDC102274
CTTCGAGTCGTACGAGAAGAACAAGATCGAGCGGCTCGGCGCGGATGCCGCCCGTCCGCACCGCGCCACCTACCGGAAGCTGACGCGAGACTGAGCCGCGGAAGAATGGACGGCGTTACGCGTCACACTTTTTACCGACGCGTAACTTCCCTTCTTTACCTTACCCATGCGTAACTTCATAGCGGAAGCATCTTTGTGGTCCGGGCCACAGGGCTGACAGTCATCGCCAATTCCCTTGAGCCGCAAGGAGATCACACGATGCTGCCCTGGAAGCGCGCGCTCGGACCACTGACCGCGCTGCTGCTGGCCGCGACATTCCTGGCCACCCCCGCCGTTGCCGCGGCCCCCGCCGCGGCCCCCATCACCCCCACTTCGGTGTCCGCCCCCGCTGTCTCCGCATCGTCGAGCAGCGGCTGGAACGACTACTCCTGCAAGCCCTCCGCCGCCCATCCCCGTCCCGTCGTCCTCGTCCACGGCACCTTCGCGAACGCCATCGACAACTGGCTCGGCCTCGCCCCGTATCTGGTGAACCGCGGATACTGCGTCTTCTCCCTCGACTACGGGCAGCTCCCCGGCGTCCCGCTGTTCTACGGTCTCGGCCCCATCGACGCCTCGGCCGGACAGCTCGCCACCTATGTCGACAAGGTGCTCGCCGCCACCGGAGCCGCGAAGGTCGACATCGTCGGCCACTCGCAGGGCGGCATGATGCCCCGCTACTACCTGAAGTTCCTCGGCGGGGCGGCGAAGGTGAACGCCCTGGTCGGCCTCGCCCCCTCCAACCGCGGCAGCACCTTGCTCGGGCTGGCAGAGCTGCTGCCGTACTTCCCCGGTGCGGGTGAGCTGCTGAACGAGAAGACCCCGGGGCTCGCCGACCAGCTGGCCGGATCCGCCTTCCTCACCAAGCTCAACGCGGGCGGCGACACCGTCCCCGGGGTGCGCTACACCGTGATATCCACCCGGTACGACGAGGTGGTCACCCCGTACCGGTCACAGTTCCTGACCGGCCCCGACGTGCGCAATGTGCTGCTCCAGGATCTGTGCCCGGTCGATCTCTCCGAGCATGTGGCGATCGGGACGATCGACAGGATCGCCTTCCACGAGGTGACCAACGCGCTCGATCCCGCCCGTGCCACCCCGACCACCTGCTTCTCGGTGATCGGCTGACCCGTACCCCCGCGCGGACACACGACTGCCTTCCGCCCGCCGGGAGTTTCCCGGTGGCGGAAGGCAGTGCGCGGTGCCGTACGGCGGGGGTCAGCGGCTATGACGCCCGGCCGATACGGCCTTGCGGCGAGCGGTTCCGAAGGTCACCGCGGCACCGATGGCGAGCGCCGCCGCGCCACCGATCGCGAGGTAGGAGGTGGTGCTGTCGCCACCGGTCGCGGCCAGGGTGTCCTGACCGTCGGCGCTCTTCGCCGCGGGGGAGTTGGCCTCGGCCTCGGCACGGGTGTCGGAGTAGGCGTCGTCGGTGCTCGTGTCCGGCTGCTTCTCCGGGGTCTCCGAGGTCTCCGAGGTCTCCGGAGCGGCCGGGGTGTCCTTCGCCGAGACCTTCGTCGCGTCGGTACCGAGATCGCCATGGCCGTTGTGTTCGACGGTGGACTTCTCCGAAGCGTCCGCGATCTTCTCGTCGGTGGGCGCGGAGGCGGCCGACGCGGCGCCGCCCGCACCGCCGTTGTCCTGCCCGAAGACCACGTCGGAGCAGGTGTAGAAGGCCTCGGGGCTGTCCGAGCGCTGCCAGATGGAGTAGATCAGATGACGGCCCGACTTGTTCGGGACGATGCCGTCGAAGACATAGGCGCCGCTCTCCAGCTTCGGGTCGGTGACCTTGAGGAAGGGCTTCTCCTCCAGATCCGACCACTTCAGCGGCTTGCCCGGGTCATAGCCGTCCTTGGTGACATACAGCTCGAAGGAGCCGCGGTGCGGCGCCGTCGCCTTGTAGCGGAAGGTGCGGTTGCCCGGTGCCAGTTCGGACGACGGCCAGTCGCCGCGCGCCAGGTCGAGCCCCTTGTACTTGTCCTTGCCCGCGCCGCACAGCTTGCCGTCCGGGATCAACTGCCGGTGATTCCCGGCGGCGTTGGCGATGTTGACCTCGTTCCAGTCGTAGAGCGCCTGCGTACCGCCGGCCGCGACCGCCGCCTTGCACGCCGCCGACCGCGGGCTCTCCGGCCCGTCGGCGAAACACGCGGCGACCCGGCTGACAGGATCGGTCATCGAACCATGGGCGGCGGCCGGCACGGCGGCGAGCCCGGCCAGCGCGAGCGGGGCGAGGCCGAGGACGACGATCCCGGTGGCCGTACGTCGAACGGTCATGAACTGGTTCTCCTTCGGAGCGGCGGCACGGGAAGGGGGACAGCCGGAGGGGACAGCCGGAGCGGCAGGTGACCTCCCCGTCGCCGTACCGCCCCAGCGATCAGCAAACTAGCCGCCCGGAACCGCGGAATCGGCTGCTGGGAGAGGGCGACAGCGATCCTTATGCTCCGCTTAAGGAGCCCCTAAGAGACCGCTCAGGAAGCCCTGGGGAAGTCCTCGGGGAAGTCCTCGGGACGGGCCGTCGCGCATGCGTCCGCGGCCCGGGGTCCGGCTCGGGTAGGGTGACCAGTCGCAGTGCGAGCTGTGGACGTACCTACCGAAGGAGGCGAGACCCATCACCGCTGTATCAGGTCGGGTGCTCCCTTCTCACGGCCGCGCGGTCCCCGAGGCATAGCTGACCGCCGGGAGTGCCCATCGGCATCCCGAAAGGTTTCCCCGCTCATGTCAGCTCCTTTGTCAGCATCAGCCTCCTCCTCTTCTTCTTCTTCTTCCTCCTCGGCTTCTTCCGACGAGTCCGTCATCGTCACCAGGCTCCGGGCCGCCGGCTGTGTCTTCGCCGAGGACGAGGCACGGCTGCTCATCTCCACGGCGGCGACGCCGGACGATCTCGCCGTCATGGTGGACCGGCGCGTCGGTGGTCTGCCCCTTGAACACGTCCTCGGCTGGGCGGAGTTCTGCGGGCTGCGGATCGCCGTGGACCCCGGGGTCTTCGTACCCCGCCGCCGTACCGAGTTCCTTGTGCGGCAGGCCGCCGTCGCCGCCCTCGACCGGCCCGGAGCTGTCGTGGTCGATCTGTGCTGCGGCTCGGGGGCGCTGGGCGCGGCGCTGGCCGGGATCCTGGACCGGGCCGAGCTGCACGCCGCCGATATCGACCCGGCCGCGGTGCGCTGTGCCCGGGGCAATGTCGCCGCCTTCGGCGGCCGGGTGTACGAGGGCGATCTGTACGATCCGCTGCCCGCCACACTGCGCGGCCGCGTGGACGTCCTGCTCGCCAATGTGCCGTACGTGCCCACCGAGGAGGTCGGACTGCTGCCCCCCGAGGCCCGTATCCATGAGGCGCGGGTGGCGCTCGACGGCGGTGCGGACGGGCTCGACGTCCTGCGGCGGGTGGCCGCGCGGGCGCCGTACTGGCTGGCCCCGGGCGGCAGCCTGCTGGTCGAGACGAGCGAGCGCCAGGCGGCGCGCGCGGTCGAGACCGTCGCCGGGAGCGGACTGATCCCGAGGGTGGCGAGCTCCGAGGAGCTGTACGCCACCGTGGTCATCGGAACCAGACCCGCCGTCCCGTGCGAACAGAGCGCTCCTCAGGGCTCTGTGCAGTGCGGCGGGCTCCGCGGAGTGCCGGGGCGAACGAGTGGGGACGGGCAGTGACGGGCAGGGACGGGAGGTCGTCCGGCCGCCTTCCCATCCCATCTCCCGGCCCGATTCTCAGCCCGTTTCTCAGCTCGTTTCTCAGCCCACGTACGGGTCGGGCACCTCGCCGGGCCGCGCCAGGAAGGCGAAGTCGCAGCCGGTGTCGGCCTGGGTGATCTGTTCGTTGTAGAGAGCGCCGTAACCGCGCTGACAGCGTTCGGGCGGCGGAGTCCACTCGCTTCGCCGCCGCGCCAACTCCCTGTCCGACAAATGGAGATGGAGGCTGCGGGCGCCGACGTCGAGAGTGATCGTGTCGCCGGTGTGCACGAGCGCGAGCGGTCCGCCGACATAGGACTCGGGCGCGATGTGCAGGACGCACGCGCCGTAACTCGTGCCGCTCATCCGGGCGTCGGAGATCCGGACCATGTCCCGCACCCCCCGCTTGAGCAGATAGTCCGGGATCGGCAGCATCCCGTACTCCGGCATTCCGGGCCCGCCCTTGGGGCCCGCGTTGCGCAGCACCAGCACATGATCGGGGGTGATGCCGAGCTGCGGGTCGTTGATGGTCCGCTGCATCGTCCGGTAGTCGTCGAAGACCATGGCGGGACCGGTGTGCGTGAGCAGGCGCGGTTCGGCGGCGATGTGCTTGATGACCGCGCCGTCGGGACAGAGATTGCCGCGCAGCACCGCCACCCCGCCCTCCGGCGCGAGCGGGTTCGCGCGCGGCCGGATCACGTCCGGATTGTGTACGAGCGCGCCGTCGAGCTGTTCCCGCAGGGTGGGGTGCGCGACGGTCGGCCGGTCCAGGTGCAGTACGTCCGTCAACCGCCCCAGGAACGCGGGCAGTCCGCCGGCGAAATGGAAGTCCTCCATCAGATACCGGCCGCCGGGACGGAGGTTCGCCAGCACCGGCACCGTACGCGCGGTCCTGTCGAAGTCGTCGAGGGTGAGCCGGATGCCCGAGCGTCCCGCCATCGCGATCAGATGGATCACCGCGTTCGTCGAGCCGCCCAGCGCGAGGACCGTGGCCACCGCGTCCTCGTACGCCTCCCGGGTCAGGATCTTCGAGAGCCGCAGATCGTGGCGTACCAGCTCCACCACGCGTCGGCCGGAGGCCGCGGCCATCCGGTCGTGTCCGGAGTCCACGGCCGGGATCGAGGAGGCCCCGGGCATGGTGACGCCCAGCGCCTCGGCGGCGGCGGTGAGCGTCGAGGCGGTGCCCATGGTCATGCAGTGGCCGGGCGACCGGGCCAGACCGTTCTCCAGCTCGGCCATCTCGGCGTCGCCGATCAGCCCGGCCCGCTTGTCGTCCCAGTACTTCCACATGTCCGTGCCCGAGCCCAGCACTTCATCGCGCCAGTGCCCCGGCAGCATGGGCCCGGCGGGTACGAAGACGGCCGGCAGATCGACGCTCGCCGCGCCCATCAACAGCGCCGGTGTCGTCTTGTCGCAGCCGCCCATCAGCACCGCGCCGTCGACCGGATAGGAGCGGAGCAGCTCCTCCGTCTCCATCGCCAGCAGATTGCGGTAGAGCATGGGCGTGGGCTTCTGGAACGTCTCGGAGAGCGTGGAGACCGGGAACTCCAGCGGGAATCCGCCGGCTTGCCACACTCCTCGCTTCACCGCCTGCGCGCGCTCCCGCAAGTGGACATGGCAGGGGTTGATGTCGGACCAGGTGTTGAGGATCGCGATGACCGGTTTGCCCAGATGCTCTTCGGGGAGATAGCCGAGCTGGCGGGTGCGGGCGCGGTGGCTGAAGGAGCGGAGGCCGGTCGGGCCCTCACTGTCGCCGCCGTACCAGCGGTGGCTGCGCAGGTCCTCGGGGCGTACGGTCATATCGCCCACCCCGCCACCATCGCGGCGATCTCGGCGCGCCGCTCCTCGGGCAGGGCGCGGCTCGGCGGGCGGATATCGCGTCGGCACAGGCCGAGGGCGGCCAGCGCCTCCTTGACCACCGCCACATTGTCGGCGGACCGCCGTGCGGCCCGCAGCTCCTCGAACGGCCTGATCCGCTCCCACATCGTCATGGCGGCCGCGTAGTCCCCGGCCCGCAGCGCCTCCAGCATCCCCAGCGAGACGGCCGGGGCGACATTGACGAGACCCGAGGTGAAGCCGGTGGCTCCGCCCGCGAAGTACGAGGGTGCGTACAGCTCGGCGAGCCCCGCGACCCAGACGAACCGCTCCAGACCCGCGTCACGCGCGAAGGCCGCGAAGCGCGCCGCGTCCGGTACGGCGTACTTCACCCCGATGACATTGGGGCACAGCTCCCCGAGCGTCGCGAGGCTCGCGGCGCTCAGCTGCGGATCTCGGACGTACGGGACGACGCCCAGCTCGGGCACCGCGTCCGCGATGGTGCGGTGGTAGTCGATCCAGCCGGCCTGCGAAACATAGGGATGCACGGGCTGATGGACCATCACCATCCCGGCCCCGGCCTCACGGGCATGCGTCGCCGAGGCCACCGCCGTCGGCAGGTCGAGACCGATACCGACCAGCACCGAGGCCCGGACCGCCGCCTCCTCGACGGTCAGCTCGGTGACCACGCGGCGCTCGTCGGGGCCGAGCGCGTAGTACTCCCCGGTGTTGCCGTTCGGGGTGAGGGTGCGTACGCCGCCGTCGAGCAGCCGCCGCAGCAGGGCGCGATGGGCGGTGAGGTCGAGCGAACCGTTGTCACCGAACGGCGTGACGGGGATCGCCACGACCTCGGCGAGCGCGTCCCGCGCGGAGGCGAGATCAGGGCTGGTCGTCATGCGTGGTCTCCCTCGGGGAACGCCCGCTGTACGAAAGAGGCGATGTGGTCGTGCAGAGCGCGGGCGGCTCCGTCGGCGTCACCGGCGAGCGCGCGCCGCAGGATCTCCCGGTGCTCCGCGGCCTCCTGCTCCCAGGACGGGACGGCGGCCCAGGCGACGGTCGAGACGAGGGCCGCCTGGTCCCGTACCTCGTCGAGCATCCGGGCCAGCAGCGGATTGCCGCAGGGGAGATACAGCGCCCGGTGGAACTCCCTGTTGGCGAGGGAGCGTTCGGCCCGGTCCGCCGCTTCGTCGGCCTTGACGAGGGCTTCCCGGGCGGGCTCCAGCGAGGCGCGCCGGATCAGGGAGCGGCGGAGTGCCTCCGGCTCCAGCAACAGCCGTACGTCATACACCTCGTGGGCCATGGCCGCGTCGACCGTACGGACGGTGACGCCCTTGAACTGGCTCATCACGACGAGGCCGGTGCCCGCCAGGGTCTTCAGTGCCTCCCGTACCGGAGTCTTCGACACCCCGAATCGCGCGGCCAGTTCGGTCTCGACCAGGGCCTGACCGGGGCTGAGACCGCCGGTGAGGATGCCGTGCTTGACCGCTTCCAGAACGTACTCGGTGCGGGAGGGGATCGGACTCGGGGCGAAGGCCATGGGCGCTCCACGTCTCGTGTCTCATATATGACGTACGAAGTACGACGCGATGAAGCTAGGGCCGGTCTCCGTGCTTCGTCAATGCCGCGCGCGGAAGCCGAGTGAAGCGCTTTCACGCACACGCACACGGAGCCGGTTCGCCGGACCTGTTACGCGCTCAGCCCCGCCAGCGGTAGCGGCGTTCCGGGCGGCCCGTGCCGCCGTAGCGGAGCGTGATGTCCGCCCGGCCCGTGGTCGCGAAGTACTCCAGGTAGCGGCGGGCGCTCACCCGCGACAGGGCGCCCGCCTCGGCGCATTCCGTGGCCGAGAGGCCGTCCGCGTGTGCGCGCAGGACGCGTTCGACCAGGTCGGCGGTGTGCGGGGCCAGGCCCTTCGGGAGCTCGCGGCTACCGGGCGGGCGGGTCCCGAAGATGTGGTCCACGTCTTCCTGGCGGGCCTCGCCCAGACCGGCCAGGCGCGAGCGCAGGGAGGCGACGTGGCGCAGCTGCTCCTGGAGCGCCACCTGGCTGAAGGGCTTGATCAGATAGTGCAGGGCGCCCGCGCGCAGCGCCGCCCTGATCACGCCCGCGTCCCTCGCCGCTGTGATGAACAGGGCGTCGACGCTGTTGGGTCTACGGTCCCGTTCCTCCGCCGCCCGCAGCTCGCGCAGTACGGCGATCCCATCCATATCGGGCAGATAGATGTCGAGCAGGACAAGGTCGGGCCACAACCGCTCGGCGGCGCGCAGCGCCTCGGCACCGCTGTGGGCCACTCCGACGACCGTAAACCCGTCCATCGCGGACACATAGCGGCTGTGCAGCTTCGCGACCATGAAGTCGTCGTCCACCACCAGCACTTTCATCACGCCGACACGCTAGGCCGCGACCACAACGACCACAACGTCCGTTGATTCCGGAAGAGAGACAGCTTCTTAACGCAACGGCAACATGTGGCCCACTTCACAGCTCTTCGCGCATCTTCCGCGCACACCATTCCGAAAGGCGGCACACGTGCGATCGCGCACCCCTCTGGCCCTGCTCGGGTCGGCGTTGCTGGTGCTGGTGGGGCCTCCGCTGCTCACCGCGGGCAACGGCGCCGACACCGGTACGCAGATCCCCGGCCTGCGCTTCATGGTCCCCAATACCCCCGGCGGCGGTTACGACATCACGGCCCGCACCCTGGCCAAGAACGCCGAGGACGCCGAACTGACCCACAACATCGAGGTGTTCAACCTGCCCGGGGCAGGCGGCACCGTCGGGCTCACCCGGCTCGTCGGTGAGCACGGCAACGGCAAGCTCGCGATGTCCATGGGGCTCGGGGTGGTCGGCGCCGTCCACACCAACAAGTCGCCCAAGACCCTCGCCGACACGACCCCGATCGCCCGGATCACCGAGGAACCGGACATCGTCGTCGTCAGCAAGAACTCCCCGTACAAGACCATCGACGACCTGCTGACGGCCTGGAAGGCCGACCCGGCCAAGGTGCCGGTCGGCGGCGGATCGTCGCCCGGCGGGCCCGACCATCTCGCCCCCATGCTGATGGCGGAGGCCGCGGGCATCGCCCCGAAGACGGTCAACTACGTCCCGTTCGACGGCGGCGGCGAACTCCTCGCCTCGATCCTCGGCGACAAGGTCTCCTTCGGTGTCTCCGGCCTCGGCGAGTACCGCGACCAGATCGAATCGGGTGAGCTGCGGCTCCTCGCGGTCACCGGCCCCGAGCGGGTCCCCGGCCTGGACGCCCCCACGCTGCGCGAGTCCGGCCTCGACACCGACTTCACCAACTGGCGCGGCATCGTCGCCCCGCCGGGAATCTCCGACGCCGAGCGCACCAAGCTTCTCGCCTTCATCGAGAAGCTCCACGACTCGCCCCAGTGGCGGGACTCCCTCAAGAAGAACGGCTGGGACGACGCGTTCCTGACCGGCGAGAAGTTCGGTGACTTCCTCGCCGAGGAAGACCGCCGCGTGGACTCGGTCCTGAAGGAGCTGGGACTGTGACGACGCCCACCGGCACGCCTGAAACGCCGAACAAGCCAGAAACGCCGAACAAGCCAGAAACGCCGAACGAGCCCGAAGCGCCGGACGTACGGGAAGCTTCCGGAACATCCGAATCCGGCCGCCGCCCAGAACCCGGCCCCGAATCCGGCGCCGGCGCCCGCTCCTGGCTGCGCGAGCACTCCGAGCTCGGCGTCGGACTCCTCCTGCTCGTCCTCGGTGTCCTCGTCCTCACCGACGCGCTCACCATGAACGTCGAGATCACCCAGCGCGGCCCCGTCGGCCCCAAGACCGTCCCGGTCGTCGTCGGTATCGGCCTGCTCGTCGTCGCCGTACTGCTCACCCTCGACATCCTGCGCGGCGGACGCGGCGAGGCGGAGGGCGGCGAGGACATCGACCTGGCGGAGCCCAGCGACTGGCGGACCGTACTGCTGCTCGCCGGTGTCTTCCTCGGGAACGCCGTCCTCATCGGCCCGCTCGGCTTCCCGATCTCCGGCGCCCTGCTCTTCTGGGGCTCGGCGTACGCGCTCGGCAGCCGCCACTACCACCGTGACCCGCTGATCGCCGCGGGTCTCGCGCTGGTCACCTACTTCGTCTTCAACAACCTGCTCGGTGTCCCCCTCCCCGGTGGCCCGCTGATGGGGGTGCTGTAACCGATGGACTCCCTGAACTCGCTCATCGACGGCTTCGGTACGGCGCTCACGCCGATGAATCTGCTCTGGGCCGCGATAGGCGTGCTGCTCGGCACGGCCATCGGGGTCCTGCCCGGCATCGGCCCCGCCATGGCCGTCGCGCTGCTGCTCCCGGTGACGTACGGGCTCGAACCGACCGGTGCGTTCATCATGTTCGCCGGTATCTACTACGGCGCGATGTTCGGTGGCTCGACCACCTCGATCCTGCTCAACACCCCGGGTGAGAGCGCCGCTGTCGTGGCCGCCATCGAGGGCAATCCGATGGCCAAGGCCGGACGGGGGGCGCAGGCGCTCGCAGCGGCGGCCGGCGGACACTTCGCCGGCGGCATGATCGGCACGATCCTGCTGGTGGTCCTCGCTCCCACCGTCGCCTCGCTCGCGGTGGACATCGGCGCCCCCGACTACTTCGCGATCATGGTGCTGGCGTTCATCGCCGTCACCTCCGTCCTCGGCTCCTCCCGGATCCGCGGACTCGCCTCGCTGCTCATCGGACTCACCCTCGGTCTGGTCGGCCTCGACCAGATGACCGGACAGCAGCGGCTGACCTTCGGCACGCTCCAGCTCGCCGACGGCATCGACGTGGTCATCGTCGCGGTCGGTCTCTTCGCGATCGGCGAGGCCCTCTGGGTCGCCGCGCATCTGCGGCGCTCCACGGGCGAGGCGATTCCGGTCGGCCGACCCTGGCTCGGCAAGAAGGACGTCCGCCGCACCTGGCGGCCCTGGCTGCGCGGCCCGCTCATCGGCTTCCCGTTCGGCGCGATCCCGGCAGGCGGCGCGGAGATCCCCACGTTCCTCTCGTACGTCACGGAGAAGCGGCTCTCCAAGCACAAGGACGAGTTCGGCAAGGGCGCCATCGAGGGCGTGGCGGGACCCGAGTCCGCGGCCTCCGCCTCGGCGGCCGGGACGCTGGTCTCGATGCTGACCCTCGGACTGCCCACGACGGCCGTCGCCGCCGTGATGCTGGCCGCCTTCCAGCAGTACGGCATCCAGCCGGGACCGCTGCTCTTCGAACGCGAACCCGACCTGGTCTGGGGCCTGATCGCCTCGCTCTTCGTCGGTATGGTGCTGCTGCTCGCGCTCAACCTGCCGCTCGCACCGGTCTGGGCCAAGCTGCTGCGGGTCCCGCGCCCCTATCTCTACGCGGGCATCCTCTTCTTCGCGGCCGTCGGCGCGTACGCGGTCGGCGGGGAGGCACTCGACCTGGTCATCCTGCTGATCATCGGTCTGATCGGCTTCGGTATGCGGCGGTACGGACTGCCGGTGCTGCCGGCCGTGATCGGTGTCATCCTGGGCCCGGCCGCCGAACAGCAGCTGCGGCGCGCGCTCCAGATCAGCGACGGAAGCGTGACCGGACTGGTCAACACGCCCTTCTCGGTGACGGTGTACGCGGTGATCGTGCTGCTGCTCGCCTGGCCGGGGGTGAAGAAGCTGATCGCGCTGCGCCGTGATCGCGGTGACCGTAGCGACCGTGGTGACCGTGGTGACCGTGGTGACCGCAGCGATGTGACGGTGTGACGTACGGGGGGTGACGCATGGCCGCACCCTCCCCTCCCCTCCCCTCCGCCCCGCGACCGCCGCCCCGGTGGTCGCGGGGCGGAGGCGCGTATTCGGCACGAGGGCAGGGGCGTTGTCAGTGGTGGCTGGCACCATCGGAACATGACCACGATCGACTGGGATTCCCTCGCCGACTCCTTCGACCAGGAGCCCGATCACGGGCTGCTGGACCCCGCCGTCCGGGCAGCCTGGGACGCCCGGCTGGGGGACTGGCTGCCCGGGGCGCCCTCCCGGGTGCTCGACCTCGGGTGCGGTACGGGCAGCCTGGCCCTGCTCGCCGCCGAGCGGGGCCATCGGGTGACGGCCGTCGACCTCTCGCCCCGCATGGTGGCTCTGGCCCGGTCCAAGCTGGCGGGTACGGACGCCGAGGTGCTGGTCGGCGACGCGGGGCGGCCGCCGGTGGGGGAGCGGACGTTCGATGTGGTCCTGGCCCGTCATGTGGTGTGGATGCTGCCCGATCCCGAAGAGGCCCTGCGGCACTGGGCGTCGCTGCTAGGACCGGGCGGCCGGCTGGTGCTGATCGAAGGGGTCTGGTCCGGTACGGGCCTGCCCGCCGCCCGGCTCACCGCCGCCCTCGCCCCGCTCACCGAACGCGTCCACCACGAGCGGCTCTCCGCGGACCCCGACCTGTGGGGCCGCCCGGTGGACGACGAACGGTACGCGCTGATCGCCCGGTCGGCCCTGCCCCGGCGCCATGGCGAGGTGGTCGATGTCCATCTGATCCTGCGCAGGGGCGACGAGATCCTGCTCGCCCGCCGCTCCGGAACGGGATACGGGGACGGCCTGCTCAACGGCCCCTCCGGACATGTCGAGCAGGGTGAGGACGTCCGTACGGCCATGATCCGTGAGGCGTACGAGGAGATCGGTGTCGAGCTGACCCTCGCCGATCTGCGCGTCGCGTTGGTCATGCAGCACCGGGGACCGGCCGGGCAGCCCCGGATCGGCTGGTTCTTCGAGGCCGCGTACGGCGCCGGGGGCGAGCCGTACAACCGCGAGCCGGAGAAGTGTTCCGGCCTCTCCTGGCATCCGCTGTCCGCGCTCCCGGACGATCTGGTCGCCTACTGCCGCGCGGGATTCGACGCCTACCGCGCCGGCGAGCGCTTCGTCATCCACTGGCACGAGGACGACGACCCGATCGCCCACACCCCGGGCGCCCCGGACCGGTCGATCATCCTGCCCGCCACCGCCACCGCCACCGCCACCGCCACCGCCACCGCCACCGCCACCGCCACCGCCACCATCTCCGGAAGCACGAGGGGTTAAGGAAGGGGTGACCGTGCACCCCCGTGGCGCCGCCCCTTACCCGCCCCGCTTCCGTCGCGTTCCGGCCACCCCTGCCGTGTACCGCCCGGTGGCGGTGGGGCGTGGGAGACAATCGGTCCGTGACCTTGAAGATCGTGATCGACCCGGCCGCCACGACCGCACCGTACGAACAGCTCCGTACCCAAATCTCCACGAAGGCGCGGTCCGGCGCGCTGCCGGTCGGATACAGACTTCCGACCGTACGGGGGCTCGCCGAGGAGCTGGGGCTGGCCGCCAACACCGTGGCCAAGGCATATCGCGCGCTGGAGACCGACGGAGTGATCGAGACCCGGGGCAGGAACGGTACGTTCGTCGCCGCCGCGGGAGAGGCCGCCGAACGTGAGACCGCGGCGGCCGCACGGGCCTACGCGGAGCGCGCCCAGCGGCTGGGGCTCGGCCGTGCCGCCGCGCTCGCCGCGGTGGAGGAAGCGGTACGGGCCGTCTACGCCAAGTGACCGGAAGGGGCAGGGGCGGCGGCCGGGCGACGGGCGCGTGATCCAACGGACCACGGGCGCGCGCGGCCGGGCGTCGGCGGTTCAGAGGTAGAGGCCCGCGTCCTCGCCCGCGTGCTGGGCCGGCACCGACGCCGGGCCGGTGCCACGGCGCAGCGCGTACAGCTCCGCCAGCGTCGCCCCCTCGCGGCCGACCGCCGTCTCCCAGTCGCCGTCCTCCCCGCTCAGCCAGGACAGCGCCTCCGAACGGGTCAGCGAGCCGACCTCGATCCTGGCCAGACAGCGTCCCGGCCTGACCACCGCCGGATGCAGCCGCTCCAGGTCCTCGTTGGTCGTCACCCCCACCAGGACGTTCCTGCCCTGGCCGAGCAGTCCGTCGGTGAGGTTCAGCAGCCGCGAAAGCGCCTGTCCCGCCGTGTGCTTGGCCTCGCCGCGGATCAGTTCGTCGCAGTCCTCTAGGAGCAGCAGCCGCCAGCGGCCCTTGGCCGAGCCGTCGTCCTCGCCGATCGCGATGTCCATCAGATAGCCGACATCGTTGAAGAGCCGCTCGGGGTCGAGCACACAGTCCACCTGGCACCAGTCGCGCCACGAACGGGCCAGCGTGCGCAGCGCGGAGGTCTTGCCGGTGCCCGGCGGGCCGTGCAGCAGGAGCAGCCGGCCCGCGATGTCGTCCGGCGTCACCTTCATCAGCCGGTCCATCGCGTCGGCCACCGGCGCGGTGTAGTTGGGCCTGACCTCGTCCCAGGTACCGGCCGCGATCTGCCGCGTGGTGCGGTGCGGGCCGCGGCGCGGTGAGACGTACCAGAAACCCATGGTCACGTTCTCGGGCTGCGGTTCCGGCTCGTCCTGCGCGCCGTCGGTCACCTGGTGGTGGATCTTCTCGGCCAATTCGGAGCTGACCGCCGTCACCGTGACATCGGCGCCGCGGTTCCAGCGGGACACCAGCAACGTCCAGCCGGCGCCCTCGGCGAGCGTCGCGCTGCGGTCGTCGTCGCGGGCGGAGCGCAGCACGGTCGCGTCCGGCGGCAGAAGCGTCACCCCGGTTCTGACCCGGTCGATCGTGGAGCTGTGGGAGTACGGCTGCTCGCCCGTGGCGAAGCGGCCGAGGAACAGCGCGTCGACCACATCCGAGGGCGAGTCGCTGTCGTCGACGTTGAGCCGGATCGGCAGGGCGTCCTGAGGCTTGGCAGACATGTCGCCCATGATCCGGCACGGGGGCGGCCGATGCACGGTGTTTTGCCCTGTGGCGGCTGCGTGTGGCCGAACGTTCCGGGGCCCCTCCCAGGACAGGCCCTGGGTCGCCCCGGCCTCGTCCGTACCCCTATCCGTCACCGCGGCCGGCCGCGATCGTACGGGTCACCTCCTCGCCGATCACGCCCGCCCGCCGGGCGCGGCGGACCACGGCGTACCCCTTGGTCAGCATCCGGTCCCCGGCGAAGGAGCGGCCTACCGACCTGCCCTCCACCAGCCGCCCGAACTCCTCGATGCCCGTGGCGCGGCGCACCGTCACCCGTGCCAGGGCGTAGGGGCCCTGGCTCCGGCGGGCGAGCGCGTTCCGCACGGCGAGCGACTGCGCGAACCCGGCCTCGCGGACCGTACGCCGCACGCGCCGGCTGGAGTAGCCGTACGGATAGGCGAAGGAGACGGGCGGGGCGCCCAGCTCCGTCGCGATGATCTCCCGGCAGCGCCGGGTCTCGAAGCCGAGCCGCCGGTCGTCGAGCTGGTCCAGCTGCGGATGGGTGTGGCTGTGGCCGCCGATCTCCGTACCGGCGGCGGCCAGTTCGCGCACCTGGTCCCAGTCCAGCATGGTGTCCGGCGCGCCGCCCTCGTCGTACGGCCCGCGCAGCCACCCCGTCGAGACGAACAGCGTGGCGGGGAAGGCGTACGGGACGAGAGCCGGGAGCGCGTGCCGGTGCACGCCCTCGTAACCGTCGTCGAAGGTGATCAGTACGGGCCGCTCCGGCAGCGGCGCGCCCGTGCGCCAGGCATCGGCGAGCCGTGCCGTGGTGACGGGGGTGAACCGGCGCTCGTGCAGCAGGTCCATCTGCTCCGCGAACGCCTCGGGCGAGACGGACAGCGCGTACGTGGCGGCCGAGGGCCGGTGCCCGACCGCGTGGTACATGAGGATCGGTACGGCGGTGCCCGTCTCGCCCCCGCTCACGCGATCGCCCCCCAAGGGCCGGTGCGCGGCACGGCGGCCCTCTCGATCGGCCCCGACGAGAAGGCGACGCCCCCGCCCCGGGTACGGAAGCGGCCCACCAGATAGCCGGCGGTCGTGATCGTCACCCCCGCGACGATGGCGCCGGCGCGGCCGAGACCGCCCGCCCGCCCCCGTAACGCGTCGCGCACGCCGCGCACCGCACCCGCCGGAAGCACACGGGTGGTGTAGCGGCGTTCGGACGCGAGCCCCTTCTCCACGCCCACGCTTCTGGCGACCAGCGCCTTCGACAACCCCTCGGCGTAGGTACGCGTGCGGAAGTAGCCGAGCCGCGCACGGACCGCGGGCACCTTGTGGTGAATGACCGACCGGTCGTCGATCAGGATCACCGCGTCCGGCACGGCCATGGCGAGCCGGATGCACAGCTCCGTTTCCTCACAGCCCAGCGGACGCCTGTCGCCGTCGCGTCCGATGCCCGTCGCGAACCCTCCGGCCGCATCGAACGCGGTGCGCCGGAACGACGCGTTCCCGCCGAGCACATTGCGTACCCGCACCGTGCCGTGCGGCAGCCCGCGGTACGTGCAGCCGACCACCCAGTCGAACTCCTCGGGGAACCAATCCGGCCTGCTCCCCGAGGCCCAGACCGGTATCGTCCGCCCGCCGACCGCCAGCACGCGCGGATCGTCGTACGCCTCGTCGAAGAAGCGCAGCCAGTCCCGCTCGGCGACGGCGTCGTCGTCGAGGAACGCGACCAGTTCACCGCGGGCGGCGGCGATCCCGGTGTTCCGGCCCGCGGAGAGACCGCGCGGGCCCGCGTTGGCGAGCACCCGCACCTCCCCGCGCGCCGCGTGCTCCCGGTACTCCCGGCCGAGCCGTGCCAGGAGAGCCGGGTTGTGGTCGACGACGAGGAGCGTTTCCAGGGCCGGCAGGGACTGGTGCCGTACCGAGTCGACGGCCGCGAGGATGTCGTCCCAGCGGTCCTCGGTATAGACACAGATCACCACGGAGAACGGCCGGACAGGGTGACGGTGCGGGTGACGGGGCCGGCGGTGGTGCGGGTGAGGGCGGGTCACAACACCTCTCCCCGGGGCATCGTGGGTGCCACGGGGACGACAGGGACCACCGGGATGGTGAACCGGAGCCCGGCCGGACGGCGGCGGACCGCCCGCACCGACCGGGGGATGCCTCTCTCGCTCAGTATCACCCGCAGTACCCGGAGACCGTCGCGGACCGCTCTCAGATTGCTGACGCCATGGATCCGGTCGTACTCGTGGCTCGGTATCTCCTGCACCCTCAGCCCGGCCTTCACCACCCGGATGTTCATCAGGGTCTCGACCTCGAACCCGGTGCAGTCCAGCGTGATCTCGTCCAGGCAGCGGCGCCAGAAGGCGTTGTAGCCGTAGCAGAGATCGGTGTACCGGGCGCCGAACTTGGCGTTGACGACGGCGCACAGCACTCTGTTGCCGAGCTTGCGGATCGGCGTCATGTCGTCCGTACCACCGCCGTTGGCGAACCGCGAGCCCTTCGCGAAGTCGGCGCCGGAGACCAGGGCCGACACATACGAGACGATCTCCTCCCCGTCGGCCGAGCCGTCCGCGTCGACCATCACGATGATGTCGCCGGTGCAGGCGGCGAAGCCGCTGATCAGAGCGTCGCCCTTGCCCTTGCCGCGCTGTTCCACGACCTTCACGTCCGGCCTGGGCGCACGGGCGACCCGGACGGTGTCATCGGTCGAATTGCCGTCCACGAGCACGACCTCATGAATCCAGTCGGGCAGGGACCTGAAGACGTACGGAAGGTTCCGCGCCTCGTTCATCGCCGGTATCACGACGCTCACGGGCGGAGCGATCGCGAGATGAGAGGAGACCGCCCGATAAGCCCGCTCGCTCACCGGACTTGTCTGACTCACCATGGGCCGCGACGGAATGACTAACGGATCTTCACCCGATGATTCCGGGCGCAGAATAGCGCTCACTTGTCGATTTCCCTCTCGTCCGGTGGACCGCCCGCCCCCGGGCGGTCCGGCTGTGTTTCCGGTTCGAAAGGGGGGTTCTCACCCCGGCCATGACGGCATGGAACGGAGAACTCCCGCTGGACGGGTGAGCTGTGGAACGTGTCGCGCGGCACACGACTCGGCACCGCACACGGTTACCGCGTGCGGCCACCCCCCTACCGCGACCCGCCCCGGAGGCCAACGCGACGCCTGAGCCCTCCCCTTGAGCCACTCGTGCGATGGGCCGATGCGGGCGGATGTAAGACGGTATTGATGATGGGGACCCTATGGCAAGACCTGGAACGTGAGCGCGCTTTTCACTTCTTTGGCCGTACATCGCCGGTCACATCCGTAACCTCCTCGATCAGATCTATTCGAAGAGGGGTGAAACATGTGCCTCTGACGCTCCGGTGGGGAAGCCTCGTGGAAATGTTCTTGGCATGGACACTACCGGTCAAGTGAACTGCCTGGTAACAAAGTTGAGGCAGCAATCCCGCTAGGAGAGGTCTTATGAAACTGTCCCGCATCACAGCGTTCTCGTCCTCGCTCCTTCTTGGCGCCGTGCTCGCTCTCACCGGAGCCGCCACGGCCCAGGCCGCGGATTCGGCGGCGGCCGTCGACTATGTGGCGCTCGGCGACTCGTACTCCTCGGGCGTCGGATCCGGCAGCTACGACAGCGCGAGCGGCAGCTGCAAACGCACACCCAAGGCGTACCCCGCGCTCTGGGCGGCGGCGAACGCGCCCTCCTCGTTCGCGTTCACCGCCTGTTCCGGTGCCCGTACGGGCGATGTGACCGCCAATCAGCTGGGCCCGGTCAACTCCGGGACCGATCTCGTCAGCATCAGCATCGGCGGGAACGACGCCGGCTTCGCCGATGTGATGACCACCTGTGTGCTCCAGTCGGAGGCGACCTGCCTCAACCGGGTCGCGCAGGCGCGTGCCTTCGTCGACGGCACCCTGCCCGGAAACCTCAACTCGGTGTACACGGCGATCAGATCCAAGGCGCCCTCGGCCCGAGTGGTCGTCCTCGGGTACCCGCGCTTCTACCAACTGAACGGCACCTGCGTCACGGGGCTGAGCGAGACGGAGCGCGCCGCGATCAACGGCGCCGCCGACTACCTCAACGCGGCGACCGCCAAGCGGGCGGCCGACTACGGCTTCGCCTTCGCCGATGTCGCCGGGGCCTTCACCGGGCATGAGATCTGCTCCGGCTCGGCGTGGCTGCACAGCGTGAACTGGCTCGACATCGGTGAGTCGTACCACCCCACCGCCGCCGGTCAGTCGGGCGGCTATCTGCCGGTCTTCCGCTCGGCGGTATGACGCCCGGGTGAGGATGGCGGGGCCGGTGGCCGGGGCCTGGTGAGACCCGGAACCGGCCCCGCCGCACGCGTGGGTCCCTGAGGCGGCGAAGTGTCCAACTCGCCCTGAAATCAGATGGATCGGGCGATGGCGGTCGCAACCCGTACGAGTGTGGTCCATCGCAAAGGCGGTATACACGGGTGTCCCGGTGGGGCGATAGGGTTAACCTGCCCGGGCCGGGTGCCCTCGTACGGGTGGGGAGTGAAATGGAACAGATAACGGCGCACAGCAGGGCGCGAGTCCCTGCGATCACATGCGGGAGCAGCGCGTCCAGTTCGCGCCTCGACCGCCATCTCTCGGTGCTCGGCGGTCCCGCCGTGCCCCAGCGGGAGACGGCCGAGGCGACGCTGCTGATGCGCGAGCTGACGTCGCGTGACAGCTCGGAGACACACGGAAGCAAGAGCGCGCGCGTCTCGCTCTTCGCGCCGCTGCGGCGGCTGCGCCGCTCGCTGTTCGGCAGCCGCCACTGATCCTCGCGGCTCCACGGCGTCGGCACGCCACCCCGTGAGCGCGTGACCGCCTCACGGAGTTACCGCATGCCCGAGCGTGTGCGGGCGTTCCCGAACGTGCGCGGGTGATCACGCCACCCGGCGCAGTGCTGCACTCCACTCGTCCGTCATCCCCAACGGCCCGCAGCAGTGCGCCGGAGTGTTCGCCCGGCGCGTGATCTCTCCTCGGGCGGCGGCCCCGATCGGTGAATCCACTCCCCGACACCGGTCCGGGCCGGCCGCCCCGGCACCCTCCGCCTCACGCGTCGCTTCTGGAGTACCGCCGTACCGCGAGCGGTACGAACAGGGCGAGCAGCAGCAGCGACCAGAGCAGTGATCCGGCCACCGGATGCGCCACCGGCCAGGCGGCGTCCGCGGCCGACGCGGCATTTCCACAGAGATCGCGGACGGCCGCGGCGAGTGCGCTGATCGGGTTCCACTCCGCGAGCACACGCAGCCAGCCGGGCAGCCCCTCGGCCGGGATGTACGCGTTGGAGAGCAGCGGCAGGATGAATGTCGTGGCGCCGAGCTGACCGGCCGCTTCCTCATTTCGGATGAGCAGCCCGAGATACGTCCCGACCCAGTTGGCCGCGAACCGGAAGAGCAGCAGCAGCCCGAGGGCGCCG
The DNA here is from genome assembly GCF_044766385.1 of Streptomyces sp. NPDC102274. Lineage (NCBI taxonomy): Bacteria > Bacillati > Actinomycetota > Actinomycetes > Kitasatosporales > Streptomycetaceae > Streptomyces > Streptomyces sp. NPDC102274. The sequence continues at coordinate 19,643 of NZ_JBIWLW010000034.1, forward strand.
AGCGCGCCGGGTACGCCGCCCTCGATCCGCCACCCCACCGCGATCCCCACCAGCAGCAGCGGCACCATCCCCGCGGCCGTGGTCAGCAGATCCGCCGCGGTCTGGCCCAGCGGTACGGCGACCCTGCTCATCGGCAGCGTCAGAAACCGGTCCATGACGCCACGCTGCACGTCCTGGGACGCCTGGAACATCCCGGTCATGATGCCGCCCGCGGCCGTCGCGGCGAGCAGCCCCGGCACGAGATACGCGCGGTACTGCTGACCCGGCATCGCCAGGGCGCTGCCGAAGACATAGCCGAAGAACAGCAGCATGTTGATCGGCATGGCCTGGGTGAGGATCACCACGCCCGGCGCGTGCCTGATGCGCTGGAGGTGACGTCCGAGGACGGCACCGCTGTCGTACGCGAGAGTGCTCATGCGGCGTGCTCCTTGTCGTGTCGCTCGTCGTCCCGCTTGTCGTGTCGCCCGTTGTGGCGCCTGTCGTGTCGCTCGTCGTCCGGCTCGTCGTGTCGGTGGGGGGCGCCGGGGTCCGTACGGTCCGTCAGCCGCAGGAAGACCTCGTCCAGCGTCGGCGCACGCAGACTGGCGTCGGCCACCGGCACCCCCGCCGCGTCCAGCTCCCGCACGAGCCGCGGCAGGGTCAGCGCCGGATCCTTCGCCACGGCCCCCGCGGTGCGGCGCTCCCGGTCGAGCGCGGGCTCGGCGCCGGTCAGCTGGTCGAGTACGGCCGCCGCCGCGAGGATCGCCGTCTCCGCGGCCGCTTCCGTGGGCTCCTCGGCGAGGACGACCTCCGCGTACGAGCCGATGCGCGCCTTGAGTTCGGCCGGGGTGCCGCGGTGGGCGGCCCGGCCCCGGTCGATCAGTACGATGTCGTCGGCCAGCCGGTCGGCCTCCTCCAGATACTGCGTGGTCAGCAGGATCGTGGTGCCCAGGTCGGCGAGTTCGCGTACGGCCCGCCAGATCTGGTTGCGGCTGTGTGGGTCCAGCCCGGTCGTCGGCTCGTCGAGGAAGAGCACCTGGGGGCGGGTCAGCAGACTGGCGGCCAGATCGAGCCGCCGTCGCATCCCGCCGGAGTAGGTCCGTACCGCCCGGTCCGCCGCGTCCGTCAGTTCGAAGCGCTCCAGGAGCTCATCGGCGCGGGCCCGGCCCGCCGCACCCCGGATGCGGAGCAGCTTGCCGAAGAGCCGGAGGTTCTCCCGGCCCGTCAGCTCGCTGTCCACGGAGGCGTACTGGCCGGCGACCCCGATCGACCGGCGTACCGCGCGCGGATCGGCGAGGACGTCGTGCCCGGCGACCAGGGCGGTGCCCGCGTCGGGGGCGGTGAGGGTGGTCAGGATCCGTACGGCGGTGGTCTTGCCCGCGCCGTTCGGCCCGAGCACCCCGCAGACCGTGCCCTCCGCGACGGCCAGGTCCAGACCGCGAAGGGCGTGCACATCGGCGCCGTAGCGCTTCTCCAGACCTTCACTAAGTACAGCGTACGTAGTTGTCATGCGGCCCACCGTACCGCACTACGTACGTTGTACGTAACTAAGATGGTGGGCGAGGTGATGATCGATGGCGGGGCGACCTGCTGAACCCGAAGTGATCTGGGCGCGTCCCGAGCGGTCCGGACGCGGTCCCAAGCCGGCTTTCAGCCGCGCCGACATCGCGGCGGCGGCCTGCCGTATCGCCGACGCGGGTGGCCTCGACGCCGTCACCATGCGCCATGTCGCCGCCGAACTGGGCTGCGGCACGATGTCGCTCTACAACTACGTGCCGCGCAAGGAGGATCTGTACGAGCTGATGGTCGACCGGGTCGCCTGCGAGTACGACCTGCCCGAGAAGCCGTCCGGTGACTGGCGGGCCGATCTGACCGCCCTCGCGCACCGCGCCCGCACGATCATGCACGCGCACCCCTGGATGGCGCGGCTGATGTCGGCGGTCTACGGATTCAGCCCGAACACGATGCGGTACATCGAATACAGCCTGACCTGCCTGGACGCCCTCGACGTGCCCTACGGCGAGAAAATGGAGCTGGTGGCGATGATCAACGGTGTCGTGACCACCTACGTCGCCAACGAGCTCCAGACGGCCGAGCGCACCAAGTCCCTGCCCTGGTCCGCGGAGCGGGAGCACGCCATACGCATGGCCTACCTGGGCCGCGAGATCGCGTCGGGCCGCTATCCCCGGCTGGCGGCGGCGTTCGCGGAGGACTCGGGGCCGATCGACATGGAGGCCGTCTTCAACCGCGCGCTCGCACGGGTCCTGGACGCCTTCGACGCCCGGCTGCCGAAGACCTCCTGAAGCGGGCCGCCGACGGTCAGATCAGTGCGAACTGGCCTTCCGGCCCCTCCTCGTGATGGTCCAGTACGGAGGCCGGCCGCCGGGCCGCCGCCGGGACCGGCAGGACGCCCGCGGCGCGCAGCTCCGCCGTACCGATCTCCGGACCGGCTCCGGGCAACCGCGCCTGGAGCGGGCGGAGTTCCGCCAGGAGCGCCAGGACCGTGATCAGCTCAAGCAGCTCCGAGGTCCACTCCCGCGGCCACTCCGACGGGCGGATCGCCGCCAGCGTGCCCGGCTCGGGACGCCCGGTACGGCGCTCGAACCACAGCTCCAGCGTCCGTACGCCGCCCACCGTGAACTCCCACGCCCCGGCCGGTACGGGCGAGATACGGCCCGAGCCGAGCCGGAGCACCTCGTCCCCCGGGTCGTAGTCGATGGCCTCCGGCCGGGCCGGAACGGCGGCCCGCACATAGGGGCGGCGGCCACCGGGCAGCCGGGGCCGCTCACCGCCATGTGCCCCGCGCAACTGGATCCGGACCATCCGCCGCCCCAGCTCGACCCCGGAGGCCCAGACGGCGGGATCGGCGGTCAGCGGCACCGCGCAGCCGGCCGGGGTGCCCACGGCGACCGCCACGGCCCAGGCGAGCAGCTCCTCGGCGGTGACCTCATGGCCGTACCGGGCGGTCAGCAGGGCGGTCAGCCCGGGGGCCAGATTGGGTTCCACGCCGCCGGGCCGGCGGTAGAGCGGCCGGATCCTGCCCGGCCGCCCGGCCGGGGAACGGCCGTCCGGGAGCACCGCGCCGACCAGCAGCGCCGGCCCGGCGGCCTGCGGTACGAAACCCTGGTCCACAGCGAAGACCTGGTGGCCGTCGGCGACCCGCCACAGCTCGGGGCGGGCCGCGTCGATCAGCCGGTGGTCCGGGATCAGCCACTGCTCGTCGAACGGCCCGTGGAGCACCCGCACCGGCTCGGGGCAGCGCCCCGACTCCCGCGCGAACCGCCCGGTGCCGGTGGCCCGGCCCGGCAGCGCGGCGACCGCGCTGTTCGGCGTACGCGCCCGGGTCGGCCCGAACAGCGCCTCGCGCTCGGCGCCCTCGGCCCGTACGAGCCGGTCCCAGCGGGAGGTGAGGGAAGGCCTGTCGGGGGCGAGGACCCACTCCCTGCCGAACCGCAGCGGGGGTGTCGACCACGGCATGAGATCGCTCAGCAGCGGGCTCTCGTCCGTCGCCCCGGACCGCGTCGCCGTCATGCGGACCGTCCCTCCCGTCGGTCTGTGCGCCCTGGGCCCTGTCCGACACATCCCGCCTGGCTGACACGGCTCGGGCCCCGTCCATGCTAACGGCCACCCCGCAAGGGCGGTTTTGGGGATGGACCGGACATGGACTTACCGGACATGGACTAACCCATGAGGTCCGCCTCCACCGTGACGGAGAAGGAGAACCGGTCCCCCCGGTAGTGGATCCGCGCCACGTCCGCGACCCGGCCGCTCTCGTCGTACGTCACCCCCGTGTAGTGCAGGATCGGGCTCAGCAGCGGCACCCGCAGCAGCTCGGCCGTGGCCGGGTCCGCGAGCCGGGCCTCCACCGTGTCCGTGATCCGGCTGATCCGGATCCCGACCAGGTCGCGCAGCACCTTCGTCATCGGCCAGCGCTCCAGATCCGCCACATCGATGCCCGCCGCGATATCCGGACGGACCGCGTTCTCCGCCCAATTGACGGGCTCGCCGCTCTCGCCGTCGCAGCGCAGCCGGCGGTATGCGATCACCTCGTCCGCCCCGGGGAAGTACTCCGCGAGTTCGCCGGGCACCGGGGCCGGGCCATGGCCGAGGAGCGTGGTCAGCTCACCGGACTGCTGGGCCACGATCGCGTCGATCGAGCCGAGCAGCCGGCGCGGGGCGCCGCGCCGGACGCCCGGTTCGATGAAGGTGCCGCGCCGCCGGTGCCGGCTGATCAGGCCCTCCTCCTCCAGCTCCTTGAGTGCCTGACGCATCGTCAGCACGCTGACGCCGTAGTGCGTGGCGAGCTGCTCCTCGGTCGGCAGCCGCAGCGGGTCGCGCGGCCGGCGGCCCAGTATCGAGGCGCGCAGAGACTGGGAGACTTGATACCAGAGCGGAAGCTTGCGGTTCAGGATCAGTGAGTCCGGGGCGAAGGAGGTCACCGGCGACTCCCCGACTGTGGCGACTCCAAAACGGTGACACCTCCACGACTGTATGTCCGAAACTACGGGTCATGGCCTGAAGTGGCGTTCCAGACCTTGCCATACGTTGTCGTAACCGCGCTGGAGATGGGTGGCACCGGCCGCCTGCGCGGTCGCCGTCACCGGCCAGCGGGTCTCGAACATGAAGGCCAGGCCGTCGTCGATCTTCTGCGGCTTCAGCTCGGCGGCGCTCGCCCGCTCGAAGGTCTCCCGGTCGGGGCCGTGCGCCGACATCATGTTGTGCAGCGAGCCACCGCCGGGGACGAACCCTTCAGCCTTGGCGTCGTACGCGCCCTCGATCAGGCCCATGTACTCGCTCATCACATTGCGGTGGAAGTACGGCGGCCGGAACGTGTCCTCGCCGACCAGCCAGCGCGGGGCGAAGACGACGAAGTCGACTCCGGCGAGGCCCGGGGTCTCGGACGGCGACGTCAGCACCGTGAAGATCGACGGGTCGGGGTGGTCGTAGCTGATGGTGCCGATGACATTGAAGCGGCGCAGATCGTAGACGTACGGCACATGATTGCCGTGCCAGGCCACCACATCGAGCGGGGAGTGGTCATAGGCGGCGGCCCAGAGATTGCCGCAGAACTTGTTGACCACCTGGGTCGGCCGCTCGATGTCCTCGTACGCGGCGACCGGCGCGCGGAAGTCACGCGCGTTGGCCAGGCCGTTGGCGCCGATCGGCCCGAGGTCGGGCAGGACGAAGGGCCGGCCGTGGTTCTCGCAGACATAGCCGCGGGCCGTCTCGTCCAGCAGCTCCACCCGGAAGCGCATACCGCGGGGCAGCAGCGCCACCTCGCCCGGACGGGCCGCGAGCAGGCCCAGCTCCGTACGGATCAGCAGGCCACCGCGTTCGGGAACGATCAGCAGTTCGCCGTCCGCGTCGCTGAACACCCGGTCGGTCATGGGGGAGTTGGCGTTGTAGAGATGAATCGCCATCCCGGTGCGCCGGGTCGTGTCCCCGTTGCCGCCCAGCGTCCACAGACCGGCCAGGAAGTCGGTGCCGGGGGCGGGCTCGGGCAGCGGGTTCCAGCGCAGCCGGTTGGGGTCGGGGACGGTCTCGGTGAAGGGGGCCCCACGCAGCGAGCCGTTGTCGATACGGGCGAACGGCGGATGCGCTGCCGACGGGCGGATCCGGTACAGCCAGGTCCGCCGGTTCTGCGCGCGGGGCTCGGTGAACGCGCTGCCGCTCAGCTGCTCCGCGTAGAGACCGAGCGGCGCGCGCTGGGGTGTGTTGCGGCCGAGCGGCAGCGCCCCCGGCACGGCCTCGGAGCTGTGCTCATTGCCGAAGCCGGAGGAGTGGTCCAGGTCCCCGGCCGTCTTCCGCGCCTGCCCGATGTCGTTCGTCATCCGCGTCCGCTCCTCGATCAAGGAATCCCGGAAGTTAATCCTATGGACAACCGTAGGATTAGTGGTGCGCTACGTCAACGCGGCCGAGCGGCATCATGGATCCCGTGTCACGCGACCGTACGCATACGAAGCCCGATGCCGAGCCCCGCGCCGGCGCCGAACCCGAGCCCCAGCCCGATTCCGCCCCCGACGCCGATCTCGGGGTGGACGCGGAGACCGACGAAGAATCCGAGGTCGGAGGGCTCCGCAGAGTGCCTGTGCAGCAGCGCAGCACGGAGCGGCTGGCCCGGATCCTCGACGCCTGCGGGGCGCTTCTCGACGAGACCGGGTACGAGCAGTTGTCCACCCGGGCCGTCGCGGCCCGCGCGGGCGTTCCCATCGGCTCGGTCTACCGCTTCTTCGTCAACAAGCGGGCCATGGCGGACGCACTCGGAAGGCGCAATCTCGACAGCTATGCCGAGGGCATCGCGGACCGTCTCGTGGCGCTCGACCCGAATGACTGGCGGGGCGCCATCGACGCCGTACTGGACGAGTACCTCTCCATGAAGCGCACCGTGCCCGGCTTCTCGCTCGTGGACTTCGGCGCCCAACTCCCACTGGGCACCCGGCCGCAGGCCCTCGACCGTATCCCTGTCGACCCGGCGACCGACCCCAACCACCGGGTCGCCAGACGCCTCGCCGGACTGCTGTCCAGCCATCTCGGCCGGGCCCCCGACCCGGCGCTGCACCGTACGGTCCTGGTCGCCGTCGAGGCCGCCGACGCGCTGCTCCAGCTGGCGTTCCGTACGGATCCGGCGGGTGATCCCTGGATCGTGGGGGAGACCAGGAAGCTGCTGCGGGCCTATCTGGCGCGGACGTTCGACTGACGCGTGTGGCCGGCCGGCCCTTCTCGCGTCCCGTTCCCCTTCTCCCTGACGCTTCCCCTTCCCCAATTCCCCCCTTCCCTCTTCCCCCTTTTCTCTTCCTCTTTGTCTCTGGTGTTGTCCGTACCGGTCGGTATGCTCGGTGGTGCTCGCGCGTCACCGCTGCCGCCGACCGGAGGGCCCATGCATCCCGAAGACGCACCACGTACCCCGGAGGCGGGGCAGATCCGTACGGCCCCGCGCATCTGCCCCCTCTGCGAGGCCACCTGCGGACTGACCCTCACCATCAAGGGGACCAGGGTCACCGGTGCCAGGGGCGACCGCGACGATGTCTTCAGCCGGGGCTTCATCTGCCCCAAGGGAGCGTCCTTCGGCGAACTGGACGCGGACCCCGACCGGCTGCGTGTTCCGCTCGTCCGCGAGGACGGGGAACTGCGGGAGGCGAGTTGGCAGGAGGCGTTCGCGCTGACAGCCGCCCGAATACGGCCGCTGGTCCAGGAGCACGGGCCGCAGTCCGTCGGGGTCGTCCTCGGCAACCCCAATGCCCACACGATGGCCGGGGCCCTCTACCCGCAGCTTCTCCTGGGCGCGCTCGGAACCCGCAATCTCTTCACGGCAGGCACCCTCGACCAGATGCCCAAGCATGTCTCCAGCGGGCTGCTGTTCGGGGACGCGTTCGCCATCCCCGTACCCGATCTGGACCGTACGGACCATCTGCTGCTCCTGGGCGCCAACCCGCTGGATTCCAACGGCAGTCTCTGCACCGCGCCGGACTTCCCCGGCAAGCTGAGGGCGCTGCGGCGGCGCGGCGGCACGCTGACCGTCGTCGACCCGCGCCGCACCCGCACCGCGCGGCTCGCCGACCGGCACATCCCCATCCGGCCCGGTGCGGACGCCCTGCTGCTCGCCGCCCTCGCCCACGTCCTCTTCGAGGAGCGGCTCACCGACCTCGGGCCGCTCGCCGGACAGGTCGAGGGCGTGGACGAACTGCGCGAGGCGATACGGGACTTCACCCCCGAGGCGGTCGCCCCGGCCTGTGACATGGCCGCCGGGGAGATCCGTACCATCGCCCGCGAGCTGGCCGCCGCGCCCACCGCCGCCGTCTACGGCCGGATCGGCAGCTGCACCGTCGAGTACGGCACGCTCGCCAGCTGGCTGGTCGACGTACTGAACATTCTCACCGGCAACCTGGACCGGCCCGGGGGCGCGCTCTTCCCCCTCTCCGCCACCGACCGGCCGCCCCGGATTCCCGCGCCCGGCAAGGGGTTCAGTCTCGGCCGCTGGACCAGCAGGGTGGGCGGACATCCCGAGGCCAAGGGCGAACTGCCGCTCACCGCGCTCGCCGAGGAGATCGAGACGCCGGGGGAGGGCCGGATCCGCGCGGTGATCGCCCTCGCCACCAACCCCGTGCTGTCCGCGCCCGACGGCGACCGGCTCGACCGGGCGCTGACCGGCCTCGACTTCATGGTCAGCGTCGATCCGTATCTCAACGAGACCTCGCGCCACGCGGATGTCGTCCTGCCGCCACCGCCGCCCGCGCAGAGCGCGCACTTCGACTTCGCCTTCAACGGCTTCGCCGTACGGAACCAGGTCCGCTACAGCCGCGCCGCCGTCCCGCTGGAGGAGGGCCGGCTCGACGAGAGCGAGATCCTGGCCCGGCTGGTCCTCGCGGTGAGCGGCATGGACGGCGCCTCCCCCTCGGCCGTGGACGAGATGGCGATCGACCGTGTGCTCGCCAAGGCCGTGGCCGACCCGCACTCACCCGTGCACGGGCGCGACCCCAGGGAACTGTCCGCGCTGCTCACCGGCGCGAGCGGACCCGAGCGGCAGCTCGATCTGAAGCTGCGGCTCGGCCCGTACGGCGACGGCTTCGCCGCCGAAGCGGGCAGTGGCACCGGGAGCGCCGCCGTCCCGGGGCTCCGTGTCCCGGGGCTCCGTCTCGAACGGCTGCTGGAGCATCCGCACGGCATCGACCTGGGCCCCCTGCGCCCCCGCCTCCCCGAGCCGCTGAAGACCCGCAGCGGGCAGATCGAGTTGCTGCCCGCGCCCCTCGCCGCCGATCTGCCCCGGCTGCGCGCCGCCCTCGCAGAGCGGCCCGCCTCACTGGTGCTCGTCGGCCGCCGCCATTTGCGCTCCAACAACAGCTGGATGCACAACCTCCCGGCGCTGAACGGCGGTTCGAACCGCTGCACCCTCCAGATCCATCCGGACGACGCGGCCCGGCTCGGTCTCAAGGACGGCGGAGCGGTCCGTATCACCGCCGACGGGGGAGCGCTGGAGGCGCCGGTGGAGATCACCGACACGGTACGGACAGGGGTGGTGAGCCTGCCGCACGGCTGGGGCCACGACCGTCCGGGCACCCGCACCTCGGTGGCGAGCGCCCGGCCCGGAGTCAACGTCAATCAACTGCTCGACGGCTCCCGGCTCGACCCGCTCTCGGGCACGGCGGTGCTCAACGGATTCCCCGTCGAGCTGTCGCCGGCCACCCCGCTCCTTTAGCTCCCCCTACCCCCTTGCTCCCTTAGCCCCCCTGCCACCCCCGCCGTGACCTGGGCTTTTGCTCGTATTGCTCGCGTGTCAACATCTTGTTAAGGGCGGGAGGCCGGCCCTAACGTCATCCGGACCGCCGCCCCGGCGGGAGTTCAAGGGTGAACGTGAGGGGCCTCCTGCATGCTGACCATCCTCGGCTTCGTCATGATCGCCACCTTCCTGGTGCTGATCATGATGAAGAAGATGTCGCCGATCGCGGCGCTGGTGCTCATCCCGGCACTCTTCTGCGTCCTCGTAGGGCAGGGCGCACAGCTGGGTGACTACGTCATCAAGGGCGTCGGCGACCTCGCGCCCACCGCCGCCATGCTGATGTTCGCCATCGTCTACTTCGGTGTGATGATCGACGTCGGGCTCTTCGATCCGATCGTCCGGGGCATCCTGCGCTTCTGCAAGGCCGACCCGATGCGGATCGTCGTCGGTACGGCCGTGCTCGCCGCGATCGTCTCGCTGGACGGCGACGGTTCCACCACCTTCATGATCACCGTCTCCGCCATGTATCCGCTCTACAAGCGGCTCGGGATGAGCCGGATCGTGATGACCGGCGTCGCCGCCACCGCGAACGGCGTGATGAACACCCTCCCCTGGGGCGGTCCGACGGCCCGTGCGGCGACCGCGCTCAAGGTCGACGCCGGCGATGTGTTCGTCCCGATGATCCCGGCGCTCGGCGTCGGACTGCTCGCCGTGTTCTTCCTCGCGTATGTGCTGGGCCTCCGGGAGCGCAGGCGGCTGGGCGTCCTCACCCTCGACGAGGCGCTGGAGACCGGGACCACGGGCGGGACCGTACTGGTCGAGGCCGGAGGCGGTACGAGCACGACGGCCGACGGCACCGGCTCGGGCAAGGGTGGCGGCACCGGCCCGGGCAAGGGAGCTGCCACGGGTGGGAGCGCCGGCGGCAGCGGTACGGACGCCGACGACGACGGGACGTCCGACGACCACGGCTTCCAGGGGCTCGATCCCCACCGCGCGACCCTGCGCCCCCGGCTCTACTGGTTCAACGCCGGGCTGACGGTCGCACTGCTCACCGCGATGATCATGGAACTGATGCCCATCCCGGTCCTCTTCCTCCTCGGCGCGGCCCTCGCCCTCACCGTCAACTACCCCAACATGGCCGAGCAGAAGGCCCGGATCGCGGCCCACGCCGACAATGTCCTGAACGTCTCCGGCATGGTCTTCGCCGCCGCCGTCTTCACCGGCGTCCTCACCGGTACCGGTATGGTCCAGCACATGGCCGACTGGCTCGTCGATGCCATTCCGGACGGCATGGGCCCGCACATGGCCCTTGTCACCGGGGTGCTGAGCGTGCCGCTCACCTACTTCATGTCCAACGACGGTTTCTACTTCGGAGTCCTGCCCGTGCTCGCAGAGGCCGGCGCCGCCCACGGCGTCTCCCCGCTGGAAATAGCCCGAGCCTCGCTCGTCGGCCAGCCGCTGCACATGTCGAGCCCGCTCGTGCCCGCCGTCTATGTCCTCGTCGGCATGGCCAAGGTCGAGTTCGGCGACCACACCAGGTTCACCGTCAAGTGGGCCGCCCTCACCTCGCTGGTGGTGCTCGCCGCCGGAGTCCTCTTCGGCATCATCTGATGGTCCCCGCTCCGGCCCCGTCGGGGGCGCCCGGTGGGAGAGGCTGGCTCCTGCGTCTGGTCATCGCCTTCAGCTTCGCGCAGGGGGCGATGTCGATGGCGCGGCCGGCGGTCTCCTACCGGGCGCTCTCCATGGGCGCGGACGAGCGCGCGATCGGTGTGATCACGGCGGTCTACGCGCTGCTGCCGCTCTTCGTCGCCGTACCGCTCGGCCGCAGGACCGACCACGGGCGGTGCGCCCCTCTGCTGGTGGCCGGCGTGGTCCTCATCTCCGCCGGCTGCGCGCTCAGCGGTACGTCGGGCTCACTGCTCGAACTGGCCGCCTGGAGCGGGGTGATGGGCCTCGGTCACCTCTGCTTCATCATCGGCGCCCAGTCGATCGTCGCCCGCCGCAGCGCCCCGGACGAACAGGACCGCAACTTCGGCCACTTCACCATCGGCGCCTCCCTCGGGCAACTGGCGGGACCGGTCGCCGCCGGGCTGCTGGTCTCCGGCCAGGGCGGCGAGATGGCCCGTACGAGCGCCCTCGCGCTGCTCGTCTCGGCCGCCGCCGCAGCGGTCTCCTTCACCTCTCTGTGGCGGATAGAGGCGCGTACGGCCCGCACCACCGACGCCGCACGGCGCTCCGCCAAGGTCCCCGTACGCCGCATCCTGCGGACCCGGGGTGTGCCGGCGGGCATGTTCATCAGCCTGGCCGTGCTCTCCGCGACCGACGTCCTCACCGCCTACCTTCCGGTCATCGGGGAGGAGCGGGGGATCGCGCCCACCGTGATCGGACTCCTGCTCAGCCTGCGCGCCGCGGCCACCATCGCCTGCCGGCTCGTGATGACCCCGATGATCCGGTGGCTCGGCCGTACTGTCCTGCTCACCGTCACCTGTCTGCTCGGCGGCCTGCTGTGCGCGGGCATCGCCCTGCCCGTACCGGTGTGGGGGCTCGCGCTGATGCTCGCGGCGCTCGGGTTCTGTCTGGGCGTCGGCCAGCCGTTGTCGATGACGACCGTCGTACGGGCCGCCCCCGACGAGGCCCGCTCGACCGCCCTCGCGCTGCGGCTCACCGGCAACCGGCTCGGACAGGTCGCCGCCCCGGCCTCCGCCGGTCTGGTCGCCGGGATCGCGGGCCCGGCCGCGCCGTTCGTGATGCTCGGCGCGCTGCTGATCGGCGCGGCCGGGCTCGGCCTGCGCACGTCGGACGGGCTGCCCGCGGTCCCACCGCCCGGTACCGGCGCCGAGCCCGGCCGGCTCCCCGCCCCGGCCCGCGACGGGTCCTGAGTCAGGGCCTGTGCCGGACGACAGGGGTTGAGTGCCTCAAGGTCACTCAACCTTGGCCCGGGTCATTCCCTGACAGCGCGTAGTCGGCTAACTTCAGGCGTCGCACCCGCTCCACCTTTCTTCTTCCCGGGCGGAACAATTCATGACTCGCGCCATCTCTCTGCACAGCGTCAGCAAGGTCTACGGACGCTCCACACGCGCCGTCGACCGCTTCTCGATCGATATCGCGCCAGGAGAGTTCGTGGTGCTCCTCGGCCCCTCGGGGTGCGGTAAATCGACCGTGCTGCGCATGATCGCCGGACTGGAGCACATCACCGACGGCGAACTGCTCCTGGACGGCGAACTCTCCAACGACGCCCCGCCCCGCGAACGCGACATGGCGATGGTGTTCCAGAACTTCGCGCTCTACCCGAACATGACCAACCGCGACAACATCGGCTTCCCTCTCATGCTGGAGAATCCGCGCGAGGACCGCACTCAACGAGTCGACGCCACCGCCCGGATGCTCGGCATCGAGAGCGTACTCGACCGCTATCCGAGCCAGCTCTCCGGCGGCGAACGCCAGCGGGTCGCGATGGGCCGGGCCATCTCCCGGCGGCCCTCAACCTTTCTGATGGACGAGCCGCTCTCCAATCTCGACTCGAAGCTGCGCGGCCATCTGCGCGCCGAGATAGCCCAGCTCACCACCGAACTGGGCGTCACCACCGTCTATGTGACGCATGATCAGGGCGAGGCGATGTCGCTCGGAGACCGGGTCGCGGTGATGCGCGGCGGAGTCCTCCAGCAGGTGAGCGCGCCGCGCGAGGTGTACGCGCTGCCGGAGAACGTGTTCGTGGCCGCGTTCATCGGCACCCCCCGGATCAATCTGCTCCAGGCCGTGGTGTTCGCGCCGCTGGACGGACGGATGTCCATCGACCTCGGCAGGCAGCGCCTCCCGCTGCCCGAACCCCTCAGCTCCGACCACCAGTTGCTCCGTATCCAGCAGGGCAGGCAGATCATCGTCGGGCTGCGCTCCGAGGCCGCCCGTATCGCCCCGCCGAGTCAGGCCCGTCCCGGAGAGGTGGCGCTGAGCGGCATCGTCGAGCACATGGAGTACCAGGGCCATGAGGCGCTGGTGCATCTCGACATCGGCTCCAGGCCCGCGGTGGTGGCCGATCTCGAATCCCCCCGGCCCAAGTCGCCCGTGCGGCGGCGCGGCAGGAGCGGCCCCGGAATGCTGGAGCGGCTCAAGGAGCGCGCGATCGGCCGGGTCAGCGGACCGGTCGTGGTGCTCGACGACCCGGAACCGCCGCGCCCGGCCACGTACAGCCCGGAGCGTTCCGCCATCGCGGCCAGCGATCTGGTCGTCCGTACCGGCCCCGACATGCGGCTGCGGACGGGCGCGCAGGTGCCGCTCCTCGTCGATCTCGCGCATCTCTATGTCTTCGACGACAACGGCCGCCGGATCTGCCCGGCGCCGAGGGACATGCCGGGCCTCGTGGACATGTGATGCCCGGTGCTCGGACGCCCGGATGCCTCGATGCCCGGGTGCCCGGCGCCGTAGAACTCGCATCCCGGCGGCGTTCGAGCACATGCTCGCGGGCCGGGGAGACCGGGCCCTGGTCGTGTGTCAGCGTTTCCCGGCACGACGAGGGTCCGCCGGCGCGGCGGCCGTACCGCCGTCGTGCCGCGCGACCACGGCGCTACGGCGCGGACGCGAGCGTGACACCGCCACCCCCGCCAGGCACAGCGCACCGCCCGCCAGGGTGAACAGGCCCGGGATCTCGTCCAGGAACAGCCAGGACATCAGGACGACCAGCGCCGGGACCGCGTACGTCGTCGCGCCCATCCGGCCCGCCGTCGTACGGGCCAGCGCGTAGGCCCAGGTCGTGAACGCCAGCGCGGTCGGGAACACGCCCAGATAGACCATGTTGAGCGTCGCCGACAGCGGGGCGCTCGTGGCCTCGTGGAGCAGTTGTCCGGCGAACGGCAGACAGGCGAACGCGCCGACGAGACAGCCGAAGGTGGTCACCTGGAGCGCGCTCGCCTTCGCCAGCGACGGCTTCTGCGCCACCACCCCGCCCGCGTAGGCCACCGCCGCCAGCAGACACAGCAGCACCCCGAGCACCGAGGCATGGCCCTCGCCGGACATCGACAGCCCCACGGCCACCGCGCCCGCGAACGACACCGCCATGCCCGCCACCAGCCGGGGCGGAAGCGTCTCGCCCAGCAGGCGGGCGCCGAGCAGGGCGATGAGGATCGGGCCTATGTTCACGACCATCGCGGCCGTGCCCGCGTCGACCTCCTGCTCGCCCCAGTTGAGCACCACCATGTAGACGCCGAACCAGAGCAGACCCGACACCGCGATCCCGGGCCAGGCGGCGCGCGGCGGGGGCCCCTCACGCCGTACGAGCCAGACCGTGCCGAGGACGAGCGCGCCCGCGAGCAGCCGGCCGAGGGCCAGCGCCCCCGGCGAGTAGGCGGCGCCGGCGCTCCGTATCGAGACGAAGGCCGAGGCCCAGAGCACGACCGTCACCCCCGCCGCGGCCATGGGCAGCCAGGTCGCGGGGGAGGGACGGGCGGAGATCGTCGAGTGCGTCATACGGTGAAGGTACGCGGACGACGCTTCGGCTCTCACCGCAATATCCCGGGCTGGATCCCCAGCCTCTCGTACAGCTCCCGCTCCCCGTCCTCGGTCACCTTCACCGCACGCTCGGAGCCGATCCGTACGCACCATCCGGCGTCCAGCGCATGGCGGCACAGCGCCGCGCCCGCCACCCCGGCCAGATGCGGCTTCCGCTCGGTCCAGTCGAGACACGACCGTACGAGCGGCCGGCGACCGGTGCGCTCCAGCCCGATGCCCTGCTCGCCGAACCACGCCACGCCCCGGTCGGTGAGGGCGAAGCCGGTGTCCTGGCGGAGCAGTCCGCGTACGGTCAGCCCGTCCGTGATCGCCAGTCCGAGGCGCCCGGCGAGATGGTCGTAGCAGGTGCGCCCCCGGGCCATGGCGCTGTTGGCCCCGGCCGCGCGCAGCGTGCGGGGCCGCTCCTTCGGGGGTGTGGTGTGTGCGGCCAGATCCTCCACCAGATGGGCGGCGCGCGGGTCGGCGAACCGTACATAGCGGTGCCGGCCCTGTCGCTCCTCCGCGAGCAGTCCGCCCGCGACCAGCTTTCCCAGATGCTCGCTGGCGGTCGACGGAGCGACGCGGGCGTACCGCGCCAGCTCGCCCGCCGTCCAGGCCCGGCCGTCCAGCAGGGCGAGACAGAAGACGGCGCGGGTGTCGTCGGCGAGCAGCGACGCCAGGGCGGCGAACCGGGGCCGCGACCGGCCGGACTGCCCGGACTGCCCGGAGTGGCTTGAGCTCTCTGTGCGTGCCATCTCTCCAGGATGCGTCAGGGACGTTTCGGCGCGGGCCGAAGGGTGGTGCCCGCGGGGGCCGAAGCGGGAGCGGGAGCGGAATCCGGCGATGGCGACGGGGACGGGGACGGGTGTGTCGGCCTTCTGGGTACCGGCTGAGTACGGATACGGATGTGGTGCCCGCCACAGCCCCCGATGCTGTCCGGTATGACTGAGACTCCCGTCAAGCAGCAGAACACCGCGGCCTTCTACGGTCAGGCCGTCCTCTCCTTCGGCCTCGCGCTGGCGGCCGTGACCGTCGGCATCGTCAAACTCGAAGCCGGCGCGTGGGTGCGTGGCTTTCTCGGTATCGCCGTCCTGTATCTGACGACCTCGGCGTTCACGCTGGCCAAGGTGGTCAGGGACCGCCAGGAGGCCGGGCAGATCGTCAGCCGGGTCGACCAGGCCAGACTGGAGAAGATCCTCGCCGAGCACGATCCCTTCCAGAAGCTCTAAGCGCTTGCTCACCCTCGGGGTATGGTGTTCGTCCCGCCCAGTGGGCCGGGCGGGCCGGGTGAGCCGGATGGAACGGGACGAGGTGAGCGATGCGCGCGGCGGAGCGGACAGCGGACGGCGAGAACGCGCCGTGGGGTGAGGTCACTCCGGAGGCGGCCAGAAAACTGCTGATCGCCGCGGTCGAGGCGTTCGCCGAGCGTGGGTACCACGCCACCACCACCCGCGATATCGCCGGCCGCGCGGGGATGAGTCCGGCGGCGCTCTACATCCACTACAAGACCAAGGAAGAGCTGCTCCACCGGATCAGCCGGATCGGCCACGACAAGGCCCTGGCGCTGCTGACGGCCGCGGCCGACGGCGAGGGTACGGCGGCGCAGCGGCTCGCCGAGGCCGTCCACTCCTTCGTACGCTGGCACGCCGAGGGGCACACCACGGCGCGGGTCGTGCAGTACGAGCTGGACGCGCTCGGCCCCGAGCACCGCGCCGAGATCGTCCAACTGCGGCGGCGCAGTACGGCGGCGGTGCGGCGCATCCTGGTCGACGGGGTACGGGACGGGGAGTTCGACGTCCCCGATGTGCCGGGCACCACGCTCGCGGTGCTGTCGCTCTGTATCGATGTGGCGCGCTGGTTCAACGCGTCGGGCGTCCGGACCCCCGACGAGGTCGGCGCGCTCTACGCCGACCTCGTCCTGCGTATGGTCGCCGCCCAGAAGTAGCACGCGCGGCGGCGGAACACTCGGAAGCGGCAGCGGAACGCTCAGAAGTAGAACCGGGAGACGGACTCCGCCACACAGGCCGGCTTCTCGCCGCCCTCGCGCTCGACCGTGACGAGCGTGGTGATCTGCACCCCGCCGCCCGCCTCCGCCACATCCGTCAGGACCGCCGACGCGCGCAGCCGCGAGCCGACCGGTACGGGGGAGGGGAAACGGACCTTGTTGGTCCCGTAGTTGATGCCCATCTTCACGTTCTCGACCCGCAGGATCTGCGGCACGAACGCGGGCAGCAGCGACAGCGTCAGATAGCCGTGCGCGATCGTCGTACCGAACGGCCCCGCCGCGGCCCGTTCCGGGTCCACATGGATCCACTGGTGATCACCGGTGGCCTCGGCGAAGAGGTCGATCCGCTTCTGGTCGATCTCCAGCCACTCGCTGTGCCCCAGCTGCTCGCCGATCCCGGCGCGCAGTTCCTCGGCGGAGGTGAAGATCCTCGGCTCGGCCATGTCCCTGTTCCCTGCCTCTCAAGCCCGTGAAGCCCGTCAAGAGCGTCTGTCCAAGCGCTTGCTCAGCATGTTGGGCGGGCGCGCTCCTGTCAACGCGGACACAGGGCTCGCCGTTCGCGGCGCCGGACAGGCTCCAGGAGTTGTCTTCAAATGTCACGCCCACATCAGGAGCGATGCGAGGGTGACTGCTGCTTGGTAGGACTCGGCGGTCTTCTCGTAGCGGGTGGCGATCCCGCGCCATTGCTTCAGGCGGTTGAAGCAGCGTTCGACCACGTTGCGCTGTTTGTAGCGCTGTTTGTCGAAGGTCGGCGGGCGTCCGCCGCGGCTGCCGCGCCGGAGGCGGCTGCGGAGCTGGTCGGCCCGTTCGGGGATGGTGTGGGCGATGCCGCGCCCTCTGAGCCAGGTCCGGATGGCCCTGGAGCTGTAGCCCTTGTCGCCCAGGACATGATCGGGCCTCACGCGTGGTCGTCCGGGACCCGGTCCGGGGCACCCGTATCGACTCCATCACGGTGGTGAACTGGGTGCAGTCGTTGGTGTTACCGCCCGTGATGGTGAAGGCGAGCGGGCGGCCCAGGGCGTCGCAGGCGAGGTGGATCTTGCTGGTCAGGCCGCCCCGGGACCGTCCGAGTCCGGGGCCGCGGAGCCCCCTTTTCGGGCCCCGGCGGCGTGCTGGTGGGCCCGGACCACGGTGGAGTCGACCGATACGAGCCAGTCGATATCGCCGGCCGCGTCCGCTCTGGCCTGGGCGGCCCGGAGCATCCGCTCGAACGTCTCGTCCAGAGCCCAGCGACGGAAACGGGTGTGCAGCGTGGCCCACGGGCCGTACCGCTCGGGAACATCCCGCCAAGCCGTCCCGGTACGGAACTTCCACACGATCCCGTTGAGCACCGTATGGTCGTCCAACCGCCTCCTGCCCCGCAACGACACGGGCAGAAGCGGCAGGACGAACCCCCACTCCGCATCCGACAGTTCATGTCGACCTATCATCCGACCATGATCCACCACACAAGATCGTTTGAGGACGCCGCCTAAGGGGTCAGCTGACCGGCAGCGCGCTGTTCTCCCGCCGGGAGGCTGTGCCGAGCAATGTACGTGCGACGTCTTCCAGTGATCCGAGCAGCGGGTTCGGGTCGTCGGCGCGCGTGACGAGCACGACCTCGCAGGGATCGGTGTCGATGACGGGCACCAGGGCGAGGTCCTCGCGCACAGCGGCGCGTCGATCGCCGGCAGGGAAGATCGCGACACAGTGGCCGGTGGCGACGAGCTCCAGCTTGTCCTCGTAGCTGTCGTCGATCGCGGGCTGAGGTGGTGCCGGGCGGTCGCCGACCGGCTTGGGCGTGCTCCAGACAACCGGAGTGCTGACGCAGGCCACCAGTTCCTCGTCCGACAGAGCCCGCAGGCTGACTGCTTCCTCGTTCGCCAGAGGATGACTCGCCGACGTGACGAGCACCCGCGGTTCCTCATGGAGCTTGGTCACCCGAAAGCCGTCCGTGGGGAAGGGCAGGGGCTTGTACGCGACGAGGGCGTCGACCCGCCCCTCGGCGAGAGCGCGCGTGTCCCGCCAGTCGAGGTGCCGGGTGCGGACCTGGCCTTCAGGGTGCCGGCGGCGCAGTTCCTGCATACAGGCGGTGATGACCAGTCCTTCGGCGTAGCCGACGGTGACGGTACGAGGCTGCACGGCGGCTCTGGCCGTGCGAGCGGCTTGCTCGGCCTCTTGGAGCAGTATCCGGGCCCTGGGAAGGAATGCCTGACCGGCGTCGGTGAGGCTGCTGCCCTGCGGCGAGCGGTCGAAAAGCCGGACACCGAGCTGAGCCTCCAATCGCTGGATTTGGCGGCTCAGCGACGGCTGCGCCAGGTGCAGCCTGGTGGCGGCCCGGCCGAAGTTGCCGTACTCCGCCACGACCGTGAAATAGCGCACGAGCCGCAGATCGACGTCCATCCGCCAAGCGTACGTCGCGCGCTGTCATGCGCCTGGGACATGACGGCATACGGAACAGGTCTTGGACAAGGTGTGCTGGTAGCTATTTGGCTTGAGGGCATGACCACTTATGACGGCAAGAAGATCGTGATCACGGGCGGAAGCAGCGGAATCGGCCTGACTACCGCCCGGTTGTTCGCGGACGGTGGGGCGCACGTACTGATCACCGGCCGCACCCGATCCACCCTGGACACCGCGCTGGAGCAGCTGGGGGACAAGGCGGTCGGCGTCCGCAGCGACGCCGCTTCCCTGAAGGACATCAAGGCGCTGGCCGGCACGGTTCAGGAGCGGTTCGGCGCGGTGGACGCGCTGTTCGTCAACGCCGGCGTCACCGCGTCCGCGCCGTTCGACTCGACGACGGAGGAGATGTACGACGCGCTGTTCGACATCAACACCAAGGGCCCATATTTCACGGTGCAGGCGTTGGCGCCGCTGTTGCGCGAGGGAAGCGGCGTGGTCCTCACCACGTCGGTGGTGAACGTCCTGGGCCTCGACGCGCTAAGTGTCTACTCGGCGAGCAAGGCAGCCCTGCGGTCGATGACGCGCACCCTGGCCCGCGAGCTGCTGCCGCGCAAGGTGCGTGTCAATGCCGTGAGCCCCGGCCCGACCGACACGGGCGTCCTGGACCGCTCCGTCCCCGCCGACGTCGCCGAGACGATGAAGGACACCTACCGGAGCACCAACCCGATGCAGCGGCTGGGGACGTCCGAGGAAGTGGCCGCCGCGGTGGCGTACTTGGCGTTCGGTGCGACCTTCTCGACGGGAACGGAGTTCCCTGTCGACGGAGGGGCTTCGCAGCTCTAGGGCCTGCCTTCAAAGGAGCGCCGTCCGCCCGGAGAGTGGACCCTGCGGCGTCTGGTGCGTGCGATCGCGAGGCGGAGGGTCGCCCCCGTACTGGACGTACTGGGTTGATCCCGACAACGCGGCGAGCGTGCGTGCCAGGCGTCGAAGGGCAGGCGGGACTTTGAAGACAGGCTCTAGGGTTGGCGAGGTGCCACAGATTCCCGAGAAGATCCATGAGCTGACCGTCGGCCAGTTGTCGGCGCGCAGCGGCGCCGCCGTGTCCGCCCTGCACTTCTACGAGTCCAAGGGGCTCATCAGCAGCCGCAGGACCAGCGGCAACCAACGCCGTTACGGGCGCGACGCACTGCGCCGCGTGGCCTTCGTCCGCGCCGCCCAGCGCGTGGGCATCCCGCTCGCGACCATCAGGGAGGCCCTGGCCGAACTCCCCGAGGAGCGCACCCCCAACCGGGACGACTGGGCCCGGCTCTCGGAGGCGTGGCGCGCGGAGCTGGACGAGCGGATCAAGCAACTCGGCCGGCTCCGTGATCACTTGACCGACTGCATCGGCTGCGGCTGTCTGTCCCTGGAAACCTGTGTGCTGTCCAACCCTGACGACATCTTCGGTGAGCGCATGACGGGCTCGCGCCTGCTCCCGGAGCGCCGGGCTCCGAAGGACTCCGAATGCACCTGACACCCGCGCGCGGCCGTAACGGCACGTGACGCGTGGCCGCAACGGCACGTGAGCAGGTCACCGTCGCGCGGGTCACCGATACCGCGAGGTCACCGTCGCGCGGGTCACCGATACCGCGGGGTCACCGTCGCGCGGGTCACCGATACCGCGGGGGCGCGCCGTCTCCGGAGTCCGCCCCCGCAGAGCTCAGGCCACCGACGCCAGATCCTTGAGCCGCGCCCGCTTCGCCCGGTCCAGCGCCTCGGATGTGAGGACGGGCAGCGGTACCACGATGCCGCAGCCCGTGCAGACCGGTCCCGACCAGGGTTCGCCCGCCAGGTCGGGACGCCAGACGATGTCATGATCCGCGCAGACCGGGCAGCTCGCCCCCGGGCCCGTATCCAGCCCGGAGATCAGCCGGCGCAGCACCTCGGCCAGCGACTCGGACGGATGGGCGGCCGGGTTCTCGCACCGGGCGACGCCGTTACCGCCCCAGGTCCGCCGGTGCCAGTCGTCGAAGCTCTTGGGGCGCCGCAGCCCGTCGTGCTTCTCGCGCCTGCGCCGTTCGGCGAACTCCCTCTCGTACGCGAGCCATACGGCCCGCGCTTCCTCCAACTCGTCCAGCGCGGCCATCAGCCGCACTGGATCGGGCGCCCTGTCCTCGGGCTCGATACTGTGCCTCGCGCACAGATGATCCCAGGTCGCCCGGTGCCCATAAGGGGCAAATCGCTCCAGGCACTTGCGCAGTGAGTACCGTCGCAAGGCCAGATCGCATCGCGGGTCGCGCACCTGTCTCGCAAGACTCCGGAATCCGGCCATCGCATGCCACCTCCGTCGCTTCATCGGCGTTGAGGAATGGACGTACGCCTGCCCCATTCGGCTCCATCAAAAATCAGATGGCACCCATGGATTCCGACATTCCGGTTGTTATCGAGCTGAATTCGATGGCGATTCACAGGAACCGGCATGTGACGGTTCGAAAAAGGTGACTGATGTTCATCTTACCGAGTGGTCATACCGTCGGTAACCTCCGGCGCACCGGCCTCCCCGAGGAGCTCCCATGCGACGACGCACCGGAAGACTCGCCAGCGCCACCGCCGCGGCGGTGTTCGCGCTGGGCGCGGCTCTGCTGACCCCGCTGCCACAGGCTGCCGCCGAACCCGCGCGGGCGCCCGCCCCCGCGGCGGACGCCCGCGGCGCGGCGGCCGACCCCGTCACCGATCACTGTCAGGGCCAGTGCGCCGACATCCTGCCGCCCGGCCAGAACGGCAACGCCACCCTCGCCGATATCCTCGGCAACCGTCTGTTCGGCACCTTCCCCGCCCATGCCTCCGACCAACTCGGCCGGTACGACGCGCTGGTGGCCGGTCATGGCGGACTCACCGACGCGAAGCTCACCGACTTCTTCAACGACGCCTCCTTCGGGGTCCCCGCGGACCAGGTCGAATCCGTCACCTCCCCGCGCGCCGACGTCACGATCACCCGCGACAAGAAGACCGGCGTCCCGCACATCAAGGGCACCACCCGCTACGGCACCGAGTTCGGCGCGGGCTACGCGGCGGCGCAGGACCGGCTGTGGATGATGGACCTCTTCCGCCATATCGGCCGCGGTGAGCTGACCTCCTTCGCGGGCGGCGCGCTCGCCAACCAGGGACTTGAGCAGCAGTTCTGGCCCTCGGCCCCGTACACCGAAGCGGAGTACGAGGCCCAGATCGAGCGGATCAGGACCACCGAGGGCGAGCGTGGCGAGCTGGCCATGGCGGACGCGCAGGCGTATGTCGACGGCATCAACGCCTACCGCCAGAAGTCCAAGGACGGCCGCTACTTCCCCGGCGAGTACGTACTCACCGGCAAGATCGACTCGATCACCAACGTCGGCGAGATCCAGCCCTTCGAGCTCACCGACCTGATCTCCATAGCGTCGGTCGTCGGCGGCCAGTTCGGCGGCGGAGGCGGTGGCGAGGTGCAGGCCGCGCTCTCGCTCCTCGCCGCCCAGCAGAAGTACGGCGTCGTCAAGGGCACCGAGGTCTGGGAGTCGTTCCGCCAGCGCGACGACCCCGAGGCCGTGCTCACCGTCCACGACGGCACCCGCTTCCCGTACGCGCGCAAGCCCGCCCAGCCGCGCGGCACGGCCCTGCCCGACGCCGGCTCGGTCCAGGCGGAACAGCTGGTGTACGACAGGACAGGCTCGGCCGCTACGAACGCCAAGGCACCGGTCACCGCCCCGGAGAAACTCAAGCCGCTCCAGGGCCTCTTCGACGACGGCGTCGTCCCGCAGGGATCGCTCTCCGCCAAGCGCGGGATGTCCAACGCGCTGCTCGTCTCGGGACAGCACACCGCGAGCGGCAATCCCGTGGCCGTCTTCGGCCCGCAGACCGGCTACTTCGCGCCACAGCTCATGATGCTCCAGGAACTCCAGGGCCCCGGCATCAGCGCCCGCGGCGTCGCCTTCGCCGGAGTCGGCATGTACGTCCAGATGGGCCGCGGCCAGGACTACGCCTGGAGCGCCACCTCCGCGGGCCAGGACATCACCGACACGTACACCATCGAGCTGTGCGAACCGAACGGCTCGCCCGCCACCAAGGCGTCCACGCACTACCTCTACCGCTCCGTCTGCACCCCGATGGAGAAGATGGAACGCGGCAACTCCTGGAAGCCGAGCGTCGCCGACTCCACCGCCGAGGGCTCCTACCGGCTCCAGGTCTGGCGTACCAAGTACGGCATGGTCACCCACCGCGCGACCATCGGCGGAAAGCCCGTCGCGTACACCTCATTGCGGACCACCTACCGGCACGAAGCCGACTCGATCATCGGCTTCCAGATGCTCAACGACCCCGCGCACACCAAGGACGCCGCCTCCTTCCAGCAGGCCGCGCACCGCATCGGCTACGCCTTCAACTGGTTCTACGCGGACTCGCGCACGGCCGCGTTCTTCAACAGCGGCTCGAACCCGGTGCGCGCGGCGGGCGTCGATCCGGCGCTGCCGGTCAAGGCCGAGCAGGCGTACGAGTGGCAGGGCTACGACGCGGTGCACAACACCGCCACGTACACGCCCTTCGCCCAGCATCCGCGGTCGGTCGGACAGGACTACTACATCTCCTGGAACAACCGGCAGGCGAAGGAGTACGACACGGCGGGCTTCGGCTTCGGCGCCGTGCACCGGGGCGATCTGCTGGACGACCGCGTCGGGAAACTGGTCGCGGACGGCGGTGTCACCCGCGCGTCCCTCACCCGGGCGATGGCCGAGGCGGCCGTGACCGATCTGCGCGGTGAGCAGGTGCTGCCCGAACTGCTGAAGGTGCTGCGCTCGGCGCCCGTCACGGATCCCCAGCTCAACACCGCCGTGCAGCAGCTGGAGTCCTGGCGCGCGGCGGGCTCCCCGCGCAAGGAGACGGCGCGGGGCTCGCACACGTACGGGAACGCCGACGCCGTACGGATCATGGACGCGTGGTGGCCGAGGCTGGTCGAGGCCGCGTTCAGGCCGGCCCTCGGCGACGGCCTCTACCAGGCGCTCACCGCCTCGCTCCCGACCGACGAGTCCCCGGCCTCCAGCCATGGCCCGACGGGCGCGCACAGCGGCTCCGCGTTCCAGTACGGCTGGTGGGGATATGTCGACAAGGATCTCCGCCAGGTCCTGGGCGACCCGGTCCAGGCCCCGACACCGGACACGTACTGCGGGGGCGGCTCCCTGAGCGCCTGCCGTGACGCGCTGCTCACCACCCTCAAAGCGGCGGCGGCGGTGCCCGCCGGTGTGGTCTACCCGGGCGACGACAACTGCGCGGCCGGCGACCAGTGGTGCACGGACACGATCATCCACCGGGCGCTGGGCGGCATCAATCACCCGAAGGTCAACTGGCAGAACAGGCCGACGTACCAGCAGGTGGTGGAGTTCCCGAGCCACCGGTAGAAGGCGGTCTCCGGTACGCAGGCTGTACACGGCACGTGTGGTGGACGCGGACGCCGCGACCGGCCCCGGGCGGCAGCACCGCCCGTGGACGGGCCGCGGCGTTTCGCGTCAGCCCAGTTCGCGTTCCCTTGTCTCCGGCAGCGCCCGCACGCAGAGCAGCGAGACCACGGCCATCCCGCAGACGTACCAGCCCACCGACGCCGAGCCGAAGCCGGACTGGAGGCGCGGTACGACCAAGGGGGAGACCGCGCCGCCCAGGACGCCGCCCAGGTTGTACGCGAGTGACGCGCCCGAGTAGCGGACGCGTGCGGGGAACAGTTCGGGCAAGTAGGCGCCCATGGGGCCGGACGTCACGCCCAGACAGAACAGCGCGCCGCCGAGGGCCACCGCCATCAGTACCGGCTGCCGGGTGTCGAGCAGCGGGAACAGCAGCAGGCTCCAGACCGCGGCCAGTCCGCACCCCGACAGAACCAGTCTGCGTCGGCCGTCCGTGTCGGAGCGCGTGGCGGAGAACCAGATACCGGCCGCGAGGAAGAGGCAGGCGACCAGGGACAGCGCCAGCATCGTATTGCGCGGCACACCCAGGGACGTCGTGGTGTACGACAGGCCGTAGGTCATCGATGTGTAGAAGAGGGCGTACACGACGGCCATCGAGCCCGCGCCGAGCAGCAGTTCGCGCGTGTGACACCGCAGGAGATCCATCAGGGGCGCCCTGCTCGCCGCCCGCTCCGCGACGGACCGCTCGAAGACCGGGGTCTCGCTGATCTTCAGCCGTACGACCAGTCCGACGGCGACCAGCAGGAAGGACAGCAGGAACGGAATACGCCAGCCCCAACTGGCGAAGGCCGCCTCGTCGAGCGACGCGGACACCAGCCAGAAGACGCCGGTGGCGGCGGAGAAGCCGACCGGCGGGCCGAGTTGGGGGAACGCCGCGTACAGCCCACGCCGCCCGCGCGGTGCGTGCTCCACGGCCAGGAGCACGGCGCCGCCCCACTCGCCGCCGATCCCGATGCCCTGGAGGAAGCGGAGCGTGACGAGCAGCAGGGGCGCCCAACTGCCCAGGGTGGCGTAGCCGGGCAGCAGCCCCACCAGAGCCGTGGACAGCCCCATCAGCAGCAGCGAGATGACCAGAACGGATTTGCGGCCGACGCGGTCACCGAAATGGCCGAAGACGATTGAGCCGATCGGGCGAGCCAGAAAGGCCACCGCGTAGGTGGAGAAGGACGCGAGCGTGGCGTTGAGCGGGGAGAGGTTGGGGAAGAAGACGTCGTCGAGGACCAGCGCCGCCGCCATGCCGTAGATGAAGAAGTCGTAGAGCTCGATGGTGTTGCCGATGAAGCTCGCCACGGCCACCCGGCGCGGACTCTCCCGGTGTTCCGGACTGTCCGCGGCGGGCGCTGTGGGAGTGGGGGACAGAGTTTCGTCGATCACGACAGGCACTTTCACGGCCGATGAACGGCACGGTCAACGGCGCCTGTTGGGCACTCTCCGGTATCGGTGAGCTACCGACTGTTATCGGCCGTGCGGTCGCCGGTGGAGCCGTTCGGTCACCCGTGGAGCCGTCCGGTCACCGGTAAAGCCGTTCGGTCACCGGTAGAGCAGATATCCCCGCCGTACGGCACGGAACACGGCCAGTTCGCTCCGCCACGCGCCGGTCACCTCGTCCGTGTCCGCGCCCGCGTCGATCAGCGTGCGGACCTTCGCCGACCCGGTCAGCTTGTCGATCCAGTTGTCGGCGCGCCAGGCGAACCCGCTCCACGACCGCTTCGCCGTCACCAGCAGCGCGATACCGGTGCGTACCGGATCGAAGGACTCCCGGTCGTGGACATGGAGCTGCACCCCGCCGATCGTCGTGCCCTGGAACTTGGAGAAGGTCGGCGCGAAGTACGCCTCACGGAAGCGCACCCCCGGCAGCTCCAGCGCGTTGACCGCCGCCGCCCACTCGCGGCCGACGCCCTCCGCGCCCAGCAGCTCGAACGGCCGTGTCGTGCCGCGTCCCTCCGACAGGTTCGTCCCCTCGAAGAGGCAGGTCCCCGCGTACACCAACGCGGTCTCGGGCGTCGGCATATTGGGACTCGGCGGCACCCATGGCAGGCCCGTCGCGCCGAAGAAGTCGCCGCGCCGCCAGCCCGCCATCGTGACGACGTCCAGTTCCACCGGATTCGGCGTGAGGAACTCGCCGTTGAACAGCCGCGCCAGCTCGGTGACGGTCATCCCGTGCGCCTGCGAGATCGGCTGACGCCCCACGAAGGTCGCGAACTCCCGCTGGAGGACCGGCCCGAGGGCCTCCCGCCCGGTCACCGGATTGGGCCGGTCGAGCACCACGAACCGCTTGCCCGCGAGCGCCGCCGCCTCCATGCAGTCGTACAGCGTCCAGATGTATGTGTAGAAGCGGGCGCCCGCGTCCTGGATGTCGAAGACGACGGTGTCCACCCCGGACGCCGTGAAGATGTCCGCGAGGGGCCGGCCGCTCTTCAGGTAGGTGTCGTAGACGGGCAGTCCGGTGGCCGGGTCGTCGTAGCGGCCCTCGGAGCCGCCGGCCTGCGCCGTACCGCGGAAGCCGTGCTCCGGGCCGAAGACGGCGACCAGTTCCACCCGCGCGTCGGCGTGCATGACATCCACGATGTGGCGTACGTCGGAGGTGATCCCGGTCGGGTTGGTGACCACGCCGATCTTCTCCCCGGCGAGGAGCCGGTAGCCGTCGGCGGCCAGCCGGTCGAAGCCGGTACGGACCCGCGCGCCGCCACCGGGGCGCGCGGGCCCGGCAGCCTCCGCCGACCGCGCGGCGGCTGGGGTCCGGGCCGCGGCCGGCGCACCCGCCGCACCTGCCGCACCCATCGCGCCACCGGCGGCCAGCAATCCCCGTCTGGACAGGCTCATCCCGCTACCTCCGCGCCCTCGGTCGTCTGCCATGGCCACGCACGCTAGCGCGCCGACCGGCCCGGCGGAACGAGGCCAACCGCACGTGGCACCACCGCCCCGTCCGGCACCGCCTCTTCCGCCATAACATACCGACTGGTTAGTCTGTCGACGCCGACGAGGCCGTCGGCGAGGAACCGGAACGCCGGAAAGGCAGGTCCCGATGAGTTCGGTGCACGGCGCGGGGGTTGTGGTCACAGGAGCAGGGGGTGGCATCGGCGCCGCGCTGGCCCGCAGATTCGCCGCCGAAGGCGCCCGGGTGGTGGTCAACGACCTCGACGCGGAGAAGGCCGAGGCCGTCGCCGCCGAGATCGGCGCCGTCGCTGTCCCCGGCGACGCCTCCCTGATCGTCGACGACGCCCGCGAGGCGCTCGGCGGCACCGTCGACATCTACTGCGCCAACGCCGGGCTCGGCTCGGCCGGTGACGCGCTCTGCGGCGAGGACGTCTGGTCGGCCGCCTGGGACGTCAACGTCATGGCGCACGTACGGGCCGGCAGGGCGCTGCTGCCCGACTGGCTGGAGCGCGGGAGCGGCAGGTTCGTCTCCACCGTCTCCGCCGCCGGACTGCTCACCATGATCGGCGCGGCGCCGTACAGCGTCACCAAGCACGCCGCCCTGGCCTACGCGGAGTGGCTCTCGCTGACCTACCGCCACCGCGGGCTCAAGGCGCACGCCATCTGTCCGCAGGGCGTGCGTACGGACATGCTCAGCGCTTCCGGCACCGCCGGCGAGCTGGTGCTCGCCCCCAGCGCCATCGAGCCGCCCGCCGTGGCCGACGCGCTGTTCACCGCCATGGCGGAGGACCGGTTCCTCGTCCTGCCGCATCCCGAGGTGGCGGACTTCCACCGGGCGCGCGCCGGCGACACCGACCGCTGGCTCACCTCGATGAACCGCGTCCAGCAGAAGTGGGAAGCGATCGGAACGGGCGAGGCCGCCGGGGAGTGACCGGGCGGGCCGGCCCGTACGCCGGTCCGCGCGTGGCCGCGATCCTGCCCGAGCCGCCCGGGACGGCGGATGGGAAGATCCTCGGCGGGAACTGCGTTCCCCGTCGTGGGCGTCACCGTAGGCGTTGCGGACCCGGGAACGGCACGGGAACGCCACGGGGACGGCACGGAGCGAAAGGCAGGTGACGGCAGATGGCCAGAACGACGGACGGGGACGGTACCCCCGTTCCCCAGCGACTGCTGGCCGCCGCCACCCGGCTCTTCGCCGAGCGCGGCTACGACCGCACCTCGGTCCAGGAGATCGTCGAGGCGGCGGGCGTCACCAAGGGCGCGCTGTACCACTACTTCGGCTCCAAGGAGGACCTCCTCCAGGAGGTCTACGCCCGCGTCCTCCGCCTCCAGCAGGAACGTCTCGACGCCTACGCGGACGCGGACGAGCCGGTGGAGCGGCGACTGCGGGCCGCCGCCTCCGATGTGGTCGTGACGACGATCGACAACCTGGACGACGCCGCGATCTTCTTCCGCTCCATGCACCATCTCAGCCCGGGGAAGAACAAGCAGGTACGGGCGGAGCGCCGCCGCTACCACGAGCGGTTCCGCGCGCTGGTCGAGGAGGGCCAGCGGAGCGGGGTCTTCTCCACCGCGACCCCCGCCGATCTGGTGGTGGACTACCACTTCGGCTCGGTCCACCATCTCTCCACCTGGTACCGCCCGGACGGCCCGCTCACCCCGCAGCAGGTCGCGGACCATCTCGCGGATCTGCTGCTGCGGGCGCTGCGCCCGTAAGCCGGCGGCCCAACGCCCCGCGCGCCGACGCCGGTTGCTCCCCCTACGTACTTGTACGCATTGCGGCCGATCCGCGTCATGGTCACCATGAGTGTCGTTCGGGATACGGAATGTGAAGCGCTCCGCGTACCCGACCACTCGTACATGACTTAGGGGGATCAATGAACAAGATCCGTGCGTTCATGCTGAGGGCCACGGTCGGCGTCTTCGCCGCCGGTACGCTCGCGGCCGGCCTGATGGCGGCCCCGACCGCCGGGGCGCAGACCCCTCAGGACGGCAGCCGCCAGGCGTTCACCGCGCAGACGCAACGGGCCGGGCTGACACCCGCCCAGGCCGGCGAGCTCCAGGACCGGGTCGAGGGCTATCTCGCCGAAGAGCCGGGCAGCAGGCAGGTCTCCGCCAACAGGATCGCGACCGAGGGCGGCGACCTCGTCGTCGCCGCTCCCGGCCAGCGGTACGCCCGCGACCTGGCCGGGCCGGGAGCGAGCGGCCGGGCGCCCGCCGCCTGTGCGTACGGACACCTCTGTCTGTACAAGCCCGGCGACTCACGTGACTACTACCGGTGCGGGACATACAGCCTGCCCTGGGTCGGGAACGGCACGTTCAACAACAACCAGACCCGCGGCACCACCGCGAGGTTCCTGAACTCCGACCGCAGCGTCCGCTGGACCTCCAGGGCGCCCCAGACTGGCACGGCGACCTGGACGGGGGTCTTCTTCGTCGTGCCCTGCTGACGGCCCGACGGCCGGCTGCTCCCGTGGCGTGAAGGCCGAGGAGCGACGGCCCGAGGGCGTGACGGGCCGGAGGGCGCCGCTGAAGTTGCCGTGGCCGAGGCATCTTCACCGGCGGGCACCCCCCTCGGCCCAGGGCTCCCGGGGCAGCGGCTGTGCGCAGGCCCCGGGAGCCCCCTGTGGTGAAGCCGATCCACCCTCGACCGGTCTACCCATCGAGCGGCGGGTGCGGCAGTATGAACACGGAGAGTATCGGAGTCGGTGCGTACGGCCATCATCGGCCGTCGGGGGCGCGGGGGTGTCGATGGGGTCTGTCCTGTGGCGTGACTACGCCCATATGCTCGGTCTGGCTGTCGCCGTTCTGGAACACCCGGATCCGGAGCCCGCCTGGTCCTCGGTCCTCGCCGAACTGGCCCGGGGCATGCACGCGTCGGCCGTCTCGCTCTCCCAGGCCAGCTACGCGAAGCGGACCGGCCGTGTGGTGGCGTGGAAGTCCGCGCACGCGCTCTCGCAGGACTATCTGGACGCCCTGACCGCCCGCCAACTCCGCGCGGACAACCCCCTCGTGGCCCACTACACCTCCGCCCGGGACCACACCCCGCTGTCCGCGAGCCAGATCATGGGCGAGCGCTCCTGGCTGCGCAGCCGGAGCCACCGCCTGGCCCGGCAGACTCTCGGTGCCCATATGCTCGGGATCCCGCTGCCCGCCCCGGCCGGGGTCGCGAGGGGCTTCGTACTGCACCACCCGCAGGACGACTTCACGGCCGAGGAGCTGGCGTACGCCCGCCGCGTCCAGCCCTTGCTGGTCAGCATCGACTCCCACTACAGCGCCCTCGCGCGATGGCGCGCCGCCGCCACCAGCGCCGCCCCCGCCTGTCCCGCCCCGTCCCGTGTCGCCCCGTCCCGTGTCGCCTCCGTCACGGACCCGGCCGAGCGGGCGGCGGAGGCGGGGCTCACGCCACGTCAGCTCACGGTCCTCACGCTGCTCGCGCAGGCCATGCCCGCCACGGCGATCGCCCGCCGGCTGCATATCTCCCCGCGCACCGTCCACAAGCACATCGAGGGCATCTACCGCAGGCTCGGCGTCTGCGACCGGCTCTCCGCGGTCATGCGCGCCCAGTCCCTCGGTCTGCTCCCGCCGCCGTCGCCGGACTCCTGAGACCCGGGTGCGGCCTCTTACTCGTCCAGTCCCGGGTGCCTCGGGCTCATGCTCGTCGGGCTCAGAGGTACTTCTTCAGCTCCCGCCGCGCCAGCGACCGCTGATGCACCTCGTCGGGGCCGTCCGCCAGCCTCAAGGTCCGGGCCGCGGCCCACAGTTCGGCCAGCGGGAAGTCCTGGCTGACCCCGCCCGCGCCATGCAACTGGACGGCCGAGTCGATGATGCCGACGACCGCGCGCGGGGTGGCGATCTTGATGGCCTGGATCTCCGTGTGCGCGCCCCGGTTGCCGACCGTATCCATCAGCCAGGCCGTCTTCAGTACGAGCAGCCGCAGCTGTTCGACCGTCACCCGGGCGTCCGCGATCCAGTTCTGCACGACGCCCTGCTGGGCGATCGGCTTTCCGAACGCCGTACGGGACACGGCCCTGCGGCACATCAGCTCGATCGCCCGCTCGGCCATCCCGATCAGCCGCATGCAGTGGTGGATCCGGCCGGGGCCGAGCCGGGCCTGCGCGATCGCGAAACCGCCGCCCTCCTCGCCGACGAGATGCGAGGCGGGCACCCGCACATTGTCGAACACCACCTCGGCATGGCCGCCGTGGTAGTGGTCCTCGTAGCCGTACACCCGCATGGCGCGGCGGACTTCGAGCCCCGGGGTGTCACGGGGGACCAGGATCATCGACTGCTGGCGGCGGATGTCCTCGCCGTCGGGGTCGGTCTTGCCCATCACGATGAAGATCGCGCAGTCCGGGTTCATCGCCCCGGAGATGTACCACTTGCGGCCGTTGACGACATAGTCGTCGCCGTCCCGCCGGATCCGCGTCTGGATGTTCGTCGCGTCCGAGGAGGCCACATCGGGTTCGGTCATGGCGAACGCCGACCGGATCTCGCCCGCGAGCAGCGGCTCCAGCCACCGCTTCTTCTGTTCAGGGGTGCCGAACTGGGCCAGTACCTCCATGTTCCCGGTGTCGGGCGCGGCGCAGTTCAGCACGGTGGGGGCCAGCTGCGGGGAGTGTCCGGTGATCTCGGCGAGCGGCGCGTACTGGAGATTGGTCAGCCCGGCGCCGTACTCCGGGTCCGGCGAGCCGTGCTGGTCCACGAAGAAGAGATTCCACAGGCCCTGGGCACGCGCCTCGGCCTTGAGGTCCTCGACGACCGCCGGGGTGTCCCAAGGATCGGCCAGCAGGGACCGCTGCTCGTGCGCCACCGCCTCGGCAGGCAGGACATAGGCGTCCATGAAGGCGAGCAGCCTGGCCCGCAGCTCTTCGGTGCGGGCGTCGAATGCGAAGTCCATGAGGGGTACTCAGCCTTCCTGGAGGGTGGTGAGGCCGTGCTGGATGAAGACGGGTACGAGAGCGCCGATCCGGTCGAAGCCGGGTCCCACGGTCCGGCCCAGGGTGTAGCGGTAGTGGATGCCCTCCAGGATCACGGCGAGCTTGAACCAGGCGAACGCCGTGTACCAGGAGATCGCCGAGGTGTCCCGGCCCGAGCCCGCGGCGTACCGCTCGATCAGCTCGGCGGGCGTGGGATGGCCCACGGCCCCGGCCGTCGTACTGATCGGGGACCCCGTCAGCTCCAGGGGCTTGCTGTACATCACCAGCAGCCCCAGGTCGGTGAGCGGATCGCCGAGCGTGGACATCTCCCAGTCCAGTACGGCCCTGATCCGGTCGTCCTCACCGAGCAGGACGTTGTCGAGCCGGTAGTCGCCGTGGATCACGGTGGGCGCGGGGGAGACGGGCAGCGACCGGCCGAGGGCCGCGTGCAGCTCGTCGATACCGGCCAGCTCCCGGGCGCGGGAGGCGTCGAGCTGCTTGCCCCAGCGGCGCAGCTGCCGGTCGAGGAAGCCGTCGGGGCGGCCGAAGTCGCCGAGCCCGACCGCCACGGGATCGACGGCGTGCAGCTCGACGAGCGTGTCGACCAGCGCCAGAACGGCGGCGCGGGTGCGCTCGGGGCCGAGCGGGGCGAGCTGTTCGGCCGTACGGTACGCGGTGCCCGCCACGTACTCCATCACGTAGAAGGGCGCGCCGAGCACGGACTCGTCCTCGCAGAGCAGCAGCGGCTCGGGCACCGGCACGGCCGTCGGATGCAGCGCCTCGATCACGCGGTACTCGCGCCTCATGTCGTGCGCGGTGGCCAGCACATGACCGAGCGGCGGTCTGCGGACCACCCAGCGATGGGCGGGATCGGCGGAATCGGTGACGGTGTACGTCAGATTCGACCGGCCGCCCTCGATCAGCGCCGCGTCGAGCGGTCCGCTCACCAGGCCGGGGAGCGCGCGGTCGAGATGGCCGCGCAACTGCTCGGGATCGAGTCCTGGCGGGGGGACTGGGCTCATCGTGCGTACCTCCGTGGGTGGTCGGGGCCGATACCGATGACTCATGATGCTGACCAGTCGGTATGTCGTCCAGTGCCGGGGTCCTGGACCGGCCGGTCCCGAGACCTGGACCGGCCGGTGCCGGACCCCGGGACCGGTCAGGCGTGGCAGGCCGGGACCGCGCCGCCGTTCAACGCGGCGATGTCGGTGAAGACGGTGACCGGGTCCAGTGGCGAGCCCTCGGGCAGCCCGTCCAGCTCGGCGTACGCCCGGTGCAGATTGCCCACCAGCCGCTCGCTCTCCCGCAGCGCGGCGAACCTCCCGGGATCGGCCGTGCGCGCCGTCTCCAGCGGGGTGAGGCCCTTGGTGTGGCCCTCCAGGGCCAGATCGGTCACGTATCGCAGATACTCCTCCGTCGCGTCGAACGCCGACGGGTCGGTGACCGGACCATGCCCGGGTACGACGACACTCGCGTCCAGCGAACGCAGCAGATCCAGCGCCCGCAGGGATCCGCGCAGCGAGCCCGCGGCGATGAACGGCGTACCGCCCTGGAAGACCAGATCGCCGGTGAAGACGATGCCACGCTCCGGCAGGTGCACGACCGAGTCGCCCCGGGTGTGCGCCACACCCGGGTGGATCACCCGCGCCTCGGTCCCGCCCACATGGAGGGTCAGCCGGTCGCGGTAGGTCACGGTCGGGAGCGTGATCCGGATGGCGCCGAAATCCTTCCCCGGCCAGGCCAGCCCGAGCTCATGGCCGGCGGCGGACTGCTCCTCGCGACAGGCGTCATGGCCGAGGACGGTGGCCTCGGGCACGAACAGGCCGTTGCCGTAGGTGTGATCACCGTGGTGGTGCGTATTGACGACGATACGCGGGAGCGGGACGCCGGTCGTCAGGATCGCCTCGCGCAGCAGCAGCGCGCGACGCTCGGTGGCGGCGGTGTCGATGAGGAGTGTCGTCTCCCCGTCGCTGACGAAACCGGCGTTGTTGAGGCACCAGCCGCCGTCCGGCTGGACATAGGCGTGCACCTCGGGTGCCAGTCGGACGAGATACGGATCGGTGGCAGGCATCGGGGCCCCTTGGCTCACGAGTGAACGGACGCTCCGAGCCTGCCAGCTGAGGGCGTGCCAGGGGGCGCCGCCGTACCGTCGGGCCCGTACCGCACCGCCCCGATCTTCAGGCCAGTACCGCCACCGCGAACAGGGCCAGCAGGACCGTGCAGCCCGCCGTGGCGATCGCCGCGCGCAGCGGAAGCGGCCCCGGCGCGGCGGCGTCCAGTGCCAGCGCGCGGCGGTGTGCCACACCCAGGAAGGCCAGCCAGACCAGGGCGCTGAGCGCGGCGCCGGCCAGCCCGGCGGCCGTGGCGCCGCCATGGACCGCCTGCCGGGCCGCGAGCACGGCGACCACCGTGCAGGAGAGCGTCGTACGCCGCCAGGCCAGCCGGGTCCGCTCGGGCTGGAGCCCCGGATCCCTGACCGGAGCCCCGTTCCCGTCCCCGTCCCCGTCCCCGGCCGGTGCGGTCATCAGCCGGCCCGCCCCAGCACCACGATGACCAGCATCGTGACGGCGACCAGACCCACCGCCAGACTCAGCAGCGTCGGAAAGGCGGAGACGGGCAGATCCTCCTTGCGCCGCATCGCCCGCTCGCACCGCACCCAGTGATTGACCGCGCGCAGCGCGCACAGCGCGCCCGCCGCGAGCAGCGCCACCGCGAGCCCGACCCGTACGCCCCAGCGCAGGTCCGGCAGGAACTGATCGACCGCGAACCCGCCGCCCACCAGCGCGAGCGCCGTACGGATCCAGGCCAGGAAGGTGCGCTCATTGGCAAGCGAGAAGCGGTAGTCGGGGGTCTCGCCCTCGTCGGCGACACGCCGGGGCGTGAACCACAGCCGCATGCCGCGCAGAAAGTCGCTCACGTGCCGCACCCTACGCGCGGAGCGCGCGGAGCCGCTCGTACGCCGCCAGCCCGTCCGGTACCCACTCCCAGCCGCCCGGCTCCTGTGCGACCCGGCGTTCCAGCTCCGGCTCCGGGAGGAAGCCGTACCAGGCGACCTCCTCCGTCTGCGGACGCACCGGCAGCGTGCAGCGCACCTCGTACACCCGCGACCACCAGCTCCCGGTCCCGTCCGCCGACTCGTACAGAAAGGTGAACAGCGGTACGGGCCGGGGCAGCCCCGACACCCCCAGCTCCTCCTCGGCCTCCCGCAGCGCCGCCTCGTCATAGCTCTCGCCCGCGCCGACGACACCGCCCACGAACATGTCGTACAGCGAGGGGAAGATCAGCTTCACCGGGGTTCTGCGATGGACGAAGACGCGGTCCTCCGCGTCCCGCGCGAGCACGAGGACGCCGCGATGGCGCAGGCCGCGCGCGTACACCTCACCGCGTGGCGCCCGCCCGACGACGCGGTCGTCCTCGTCGACGATGTCCAGGATCTCGTCAGCAGCGCTCATGAACACCATCCAACCAGTTGACGCGTTACTCGCGCGTACGGAAGATCGGACCACCCGTACAGGACCTCACCGATCCCGCCCGTGAAGGATGGCAGTCATGGCGTACGACGCTGATGTGATCGTGATCGGGGCGGGGCTCGCGGGCCTGGTCGCCACCGCCGAGCTGGTGGACGCGGGCCGCTCCGTCATCGTCCTCGACCAGGAGCCCGAGCGGTCGATCGGCGGACAGGCGCACTGGTCCTTCGGCGGGCTGTTCCTCGTGGACTCGCCCGAGCAGCGCCGGCTGCGGATCAAGGACAGCCGGGAACTGGCCCTGCAGGACTGGCTCGGCACGGCGGGATTCGACCGTCCCGAGGACGACCACTGGCCGCGCAAGTGGGCCGAGGCGTACGTCGACTTCGCGGCGGGCGAGAAGCGGGCCTGGCTGCACGGGCAGGGGATGCGGTTCTTCCCGGTGGTGGGCTGGGCGGAGCGCGGCGGGTACGACGCGACCGGACACGGCAATTCCGTGCCGCGCTTCCACATCACCTGGGGCACCGGGCCCGGAGTGGTCGAGCCGTTCGAACGGCGGGTGCGCGCGGGAGTCGCGAAGGGGCTCGTGACGTTCCGCTTCCGGCACCGCGTCACCGCCCTGGCCACCACCGCGGGCGTGGTGGACACCGTGAGCGGCGAGATCCTGGAGCCGAGCGAGGCCGCGCGCGGCACCGCGAGCAGCCGTACGGCCACCGGCGTCTTCGCGTTCAAGGCGCAGGCGGTGATCGTCACTTCGGGCGGCATAGGCGGCAATCACGAGATGGTACGCGCCCAGTGGCCCGAGCGGCTCGGCACGCCGCCGCGCACGATGCTCTCCGGCGTCCCCGCGCATGTCGACGGACTGATGCTCGGCATCACGGAGGCGGTGGGCGCCCGGCACATCAACCGGGACCGGATGTGGCACTACACCGAGGGCATCGCGAACTGGAACCCGATCTGGGCCGGGCACGGCATCCGTATCCTGCCCGGCCCGTCCTCCCTCTGGCTGGACGCGCGCGGCCGGCGGCTGCCCGTACCGCTCTTCCCCGGCTTCGACACGCTCGGCACGCTGGAACACATCATGCGCTCCGGCCACGAGTACACCTGGTTCGTCCTCGACCAGCGCATCATCGGCAAGGAGTTCGCGCTCTCGGGCTCCGAGCAGAACCCCGATCTGACCGGGAAGTCGGTCCGCGGGGTGATCGGGCGGGCGCGCGCCGATGTCCCGGGACCGGTGAAGGCGTTCATGGACAACGGCGCCGACTTCGTCGTGGAGAAGGACCTGAGCGCGCTGGTGCGCGGAATGAACGCCCTGACCGGGGAAGGGCTGATCGACGAGGACGGGCTGCGCCGCGAGATCATCGCGCGCGACCGCGAGATAGCCAACCCCTTCACCAAGGACCTCCAGATCATGGCGGTCCGGGGCGCCCGGAAGTATCTGGGCGACAAGCTGATCCGTACGGCCGCCCCGCACCGCCTGCTCGACCCCGGGGCGGGCCCGCTGATCGCCGTACGGCTGAACATCCTGACCCGTAAGTCGCTCGGCGGGCTGGAGACCGATCTGTCGTCCCGCGTCCTCACCGCCGCGGGCGCACCGCTGCCCGGCGTCTACGCGGCGGGCGAGGCCGCCGGCTTCGGCGGCGGTGGCGTCCACGGCTACCGCTCCCTGGAAGGCACGTTTCTCGGCGGCTGCATCTTCTCGGGCCGTACGGCGGGCCGGGCGGCCGCGAAAGCCGTCAGGTAACGGGCGGGCACGGTGTGACGGACCCGCCGTGACGGACCGCCGTGACGGACCCGCCGAGAGGCGGACAGTGGCACGCTCCTGACGAAAGTATGACGATCACCCGCGGTCCCTGGCTTCACGGGGCCGCGGGTGTTCTCCTCAATAAGTGACCCATCAATCAAATGAGGCCGAGGGCGCGCCGGTAGGACGGCGCCTGGTGCTCTCCATGCTCGGCCTCGGCGCCGCGGGACTCGTCACGGCGCCGTATCTCCAGCGCGGTCTCGAAGCCTTCCTCGGCTCGGCCGCGGACAAGGACCCGACCGGTCTGACCGGACTGCTGCCCAACGGCGGCGGCTTCCGCTACTACTCGGTCGCGGCCTCCGTGCCCCGCAAGGGCCCGGACACCTACCGGCTGACGGTCGACGGACTGGTCGACCGGCCCGCCGCCTACACCCTCGACGCGCTGCGCGCGCTGCCGCAGACCCGGGTCGTGCACGATGTGCAGTGCGTCACCGGCTGGCGCGTCCCGCACACCCCCTTCGAGGGCGTGCGGCTCTCGCGGCTCCTCGACGCGGCCGGGGTACGGCCCGATGCCAGGGCG
Source organism: Streptomyces sp. NPDC102274 (assembly GCF_044766385.1). NCBI lineage: Bacteria > Bacillati > Actinomycetota > Actinomycetes > Kitasatosporales > Streptomycetaceae > Streptomyces > Streptomyces sp. NPDC102274. Next base: position 57,744 of record NZ_JBIWLW010000034.1, read on the forward strand.
GTCCGCTTCACCTGCTTCGACGGCACGTACAGCGAGAGCCTCACCCTCCAGCAGGCCCGCCGCGCCGATGTGATGGTGGCGCTCAGGATGAAGGACGCCCCGATCGGGCACGCCCACGGCGGTCCGGTCCGGCTCTATGTGGCGCCGATGTACTTCTACAAGTCGGCGAAGTGGCTCTCCGGGATCTCCGTCACCTCCGACGTCAGGCCCGGCTACTGGGAGGAGCGCGGCTATGACGTCGATGCCTGGGTCGGCCGGTCCAACGGCCGAGGCGACACCCCCACCGTCTGAGCCCCCGGCTCCCGGCGAGGCCGGCCGGATACGGCGCTTCAGCCGGGCGGAGCGCTGGGTGCACCGCGTCACCGGCGCGCTGATGCTGCTGTGCGTGGCGACCGCGGCCTGTCTCTACGTACCCCAGCTCGCCGAACTCGTCGGCCGCCGCGCTCTCGTCGTCACGCTCCACGAGTGGTCGGGGCTGCTGCTGCCCGTCCCGCTCCTGCTCGGCCTGGTCTCCCGCGCTCTGCGCGCCGATCTGCGTCGGCTCAACCGGTTCCTGCCGTACGACAAGGAGTGGCTGGGCGCGGTACGGCGGCGCGACGCCCGTCCCGAGGCGCGCCCGGCGGGCAAGTTCAACGCGGGGCAGAAGCTCTACGCGGGGTGGATCGCGGGCGCCGTGCTGGTGATGCTCGGCACCGGTCTGCTCATGTGGTTCACCGGCCTCGCGCCGGTCCTGTGGCGCACGAGCGCCACGTTCATCCACGACTGGCTGGCCCTGGCCATCGGCGTCGTGCTCGTCGGGCACATCGGGATGGCGTACGGCGATCCGCAGGCGCGGCGCGGGATGCGCACCGGCTCGGTGGACCGCGCGTGGGCGGAGCGGGAGCACCCCCGCTGGAAAGAGGAGTGACCCGCCTCTTCAGCGTCCGGCCGACGCTCAGCCCGACGTAGTCCTCCGCAGTGCGGCGACGGCCCGCTCGGCGATCTCCTCGGGGGTACCGGACACATCGACGGCCACGCCCGCTTCGTCCGCGCCCAGCTCCTCCAGGGCGGCGAACTGCGAGTCCAGCAGCGCGGTGGGCATGAAGTGCCCCTTGCGCTCCGACATCCGGTGTTCGATCAACGACCGGTCGCCGGTGAGGTGGACGAAGACGGCGCCCGGCGCGGCCGACCGCAGCCGGTCCCGGTAGGCGCGCTTGAGCGCGGAGCTGCTCACCACACCGCCGAGCCCGGCCCTGCCGTGCGCCCAGGCCCCGATGGCGTCCAGCCAGGGCCAACGGTCGGCGTCGTCGAGCGGGATACCGGCGGACATCTTCGCGATGTTCTCGGGCGGATGGAAATCGTCGCCCTCGGCGTACGGGACGCCCAGCGCGGTGGCGAGCAGGGGGCCGACCGTGGTCTTGCCGGTTCCTGCCACGCCCATCACCACGATGACGTGGGGGGTGCTCATCGCATGCCTCGCTGTCTTCCTCGACATCGGCTTCAGTCAGCCCCGGGTATCGGGACCGTCGCGGTCCGGGCGTCGGGCCTCGCGCTACTGAAACCCATTAGGTACGACTTATTCAAGGGGTTGTGATGAAAACGTCGTACTTAACCTTGGCGGGGCCGTGCCCCGTAGGGTTGTCCCATGACCACTGAAGGCCGGGGCCTGCATACCCGTGTGCTGGACACCCTCGGCCTCGCCATCACCGCCGGCGAGTACCCGCAGGGCGGTGTGGTGCGCACGGACGAGGTGGCCCGGCGCTTCGACGTCTCGCGCACCGTCGTCCGCGAGGTGGTCCGCGTCCTCGAATCCATGCATCTGGTGGAGTCCCGGCGCCGGGTGGGCGTGACCGTACGCCCCACCGAGGAGTGGAACGTCTACGATCCGCGCGTCATCCGCTGGCGCCTCGCCGGCTCCGACCGGCCCCGTCAGCTGCGCTCGCTGACCGTGCTGCGCTCCGCGGTCGAACCGGTCGCCGCGGGGCTCGCCGCCCGGCACGCCACGCCCGAGCAGTGCGCCGCTCTCACCGAGCAGGCGCTCGGCATGGTCGCCACCTCCCGGGGGCGGCGGCTGGAGGAGTACCTCGTCCATGACATCGCCTTCCACCGGGTGGTGCTGAACGCGTCGGGCAACGAGATGTTCGCCCGGCTCGGCGATGTGGTCGCCGAGGTCCTCGCCGGCCGTACGCACCACCAGGTGATGTTCGACGACCCGGACCCGGCCGCCGTGACCCTCCATGTGCAGGTCGCCGAGGCGGTACGGGAGGGCGACGCCGTCCGCGCCGAGGAACTCACCAGGGAGATCGCCGTCGGCGCCCTGGAGGAGTTGGACGTACTGGCTCCCTGACACACACATATCCGCCTCCGCACGCGCCCCCGCACGGGAGGGCGCTTCGGCACGGGATAGTGGGGGATGACGGAACGTTCGGTGTGTGAGCGTTCGAGCGCGTGACGGTGTGAGGAAAGGCAGGTCCTGGCAATGGCGCAGCAGGTGCAGGGGGTCGTCGCCCCCGGCAGGAACGAGCCGGTGCGGGTCGAGACGATCGTCGTACCGGACCCCGGTCCCGGCGAGGCCGTGGTGAAAGTGCAGGCGTGCGGCGTCTGTCACACGGATCTGCACTACAAGCAGGGCGGTATCAACGACGACTTCCCCTTCCTCCTCGGCCATGAGGCCGCGGGCGTGGTCGAGTCGGTCGGGGAGGGCGTCACCGAGGTCGAGCCCGGCGACTTCGTGATCCTCAACTGGCGTGCGGTGTGCGGGAACTGCCGGGCCTGTCTGCGCGGACGGTCGCAGTACTGCTTCAACACCCACAACGCCGCACAGAAGATGACACTGACGGACGGCACGGAACTCTCCCCGGCGCTGGGCATCGGCGCCTTCGCCGAGAAGACGCTGGTCGCGGCGGGGCAGTGCACCAAGGTCGACCCGAGCGTCTCACCGGCCGTCGCCGGGCTGCTCGGCTGTGGCGTGATGGCGGGCATCGGCGCCGCCATCAACACCGGCCAGGTCGGCCGGGGCGACTCGGTCGCGGTCATCGGCTGCGGCGGTGTGGGCGACGCGGCGATCGTCGGCGCGCGCCTCGCGGGCGCGGCCCGGATCATCGCCGTGGACATCGACGACCGCAAGCTGGAGACGGCGAAGGCGATGGGCGCCACGCACACCGTCAACTCCCGCTCCACCGACGCCGTCGAGGCGATCCGCGAGCTGACCGGCGGGTTCGGCGCGGATGTCGTCATCGAGGCGGTCGGCCGCCCGGAGACGTACAAGCAGGCGTTCTACGCCCGCGATCTGGCCGGGACGGTCGTCCTGGTCGGCGTCCCCACCCCCGAGATGACGCTCGAACTGCCGCTGCTCGACGTCTTCGGCCGCGGCGGCTCCCTCAAGTCCTCCTGGTACGGCGACTGTCTGCCGTCCCGCGACTTCCCGATGCTCGTCGACCTGCACCAGCAGGGCCGGATCGACCTCGGCGCGTTCGTCACCGAGACCATCGGACTCGGCGATGTCGAGAAGGCGTTCGCCCGGATGCACGAAGGCGACGTCCTGCGTTCCGTGGTGGTGTTCTGATGACCGTCCGCATCGACCATCTCGTCACCTCCGGCACCTTCTCGCTCGACGGCGGCACCTGGGACGTCGACAACAACGTCTGGATCGTCGGCGACGACTCCGAGGCGATCGTCATCGACGCCTCCCATGACGCCGCCGCCATCGAGACCGCGCTCGGCGGCCGTACACTGCGCGCCATCGTCTGCACCCACGCGCACAACGACCACATCGACGCGGCACCCGCTCTCGCCGCGGCCACCGGCGCGCCCGTACTGCTGCACCCCGACGATCTGCCCCTCTGGAAGCAGACGTACCCCGAGCAGGTCCCGGACGGCGAGCTGACCGACGGCGCCACGCTCACCGTCGCGGGCATCACCCTGACCGTGCTCCACACCCCCGGGCACGCCCCGGGCGCGGTCTGCCTGTACGCCCCCGAGCTGTCATCGGTCTTCACCGGCGACACGCTCTTCCAGGGCGGCCCCGGGGCCACCGGCCGGTCGTTCTCGCACTTCCCGACGATCATCGACTCGATCCGTGACCGGCTGCTCGGTCTGCCGCCGGAGACGGTGGTCCGTACGGGGCACGGCGATACGACGACCATCGGCGCCGAGGCGCCGCAGCTGGCGGAGTGGATTCAGCGCGGCCACTGAGACAGGGTGAGCCGGCTCGCGAACCGGTGCGGCTCGCCCGTCACCGGATCGGTGAACTCCAGTACCTTCGCGAGGAGTTGCAACGGCCGCTCGTAATCGTCGGGCGCCGCCTCCCGGACGACCGGATACACCGGGTCGTTCAGGATCGGCAGCCCCAGACGGTTCATATGGACCCGCAGCTGATGGGTTCGGCCGGTGGCCGGCGACAGCCGGTACCGGCCGAACCCGCCCCGCCGCTCCACCAGCTCGATCCGGCTCTCGGCATTCGGCTCGCCGGGGACCTCCCGCGCGGCCAGCACCCCGCGCTCCTTCTCGATCCGGCTGCGCACCGTGACCGGCAGCGCCACGGCGGGGTCGTACGGCGCGACCGCCTCGTACTCCTTGCGCATCAGCCGGTCCCGGAACAGCGTCTGGTACGCGCCCCGGTCCCCGGCCCGTACGACGAAGAGCGCGAGCCCGGCCGTCAGCCGGTCGAGCCGGTGCGCGGGCTGCAACGCGGGCAGCCCGAGATCCCGGCGGAGCCGGGCCAGCGCGGTGTCGGTGATATGCCGTCCGCGCGGGGTGGTGGCCAGGAAGTGCGGCTTGTCGGCGACGACGATCCGCTCGTCGCGGTACACGATCCCGATCCCGAACGGCACCGGCTCCTCGGCGGCGAAGTCCCGGTGGAACCAGAGGTACCGCCCCGCGGCATACGGCTCCGCCGCCCCCACCGGCCCGTCCACCCCGACGAACCGCCCCTCCCGGAACATCGCGTCGACCCGCCCGGCCCCGATGGCATCACCGAACCGCGCGACCAGATGATCCCGCACGGTCGCCCACTCACCCGCCTCGTCCACGGGCAGCCGGAGCCGCACCGGATCGATCCCGTCCCGCTGGGGGAGGGGCGGGAGGGGCGGGGTGCGGTGTCTGCGTGCCACGGGGCCTGTGTCTTTCGCGGTCGGTGCCTTGAGCGCGATCGGTGTGCCGTCCCGCGCCAACGGGGGGAACGACCGGCGACGACATCGACGTCGCCCACCGACCCGCACGGACCGAATACGCTCCCTTCACGTATCTCACCACGCGCGTCTCCACGCCTCCGCGTCGAGGAGGAGACAGCGCTGGACGATCTGCTGCGAGACCTGGCCGATCAGGTCTCGCCGTGACCGGACACGGCCCCCCGCCGCCCGACCGGCCGGAACGGCCGGAGGCAGCTCGTCCGGCGTCCCTCGTTCGGCCCCCGCCCGGACCCGCGCGCCGGTATGAGAGCTGCCCAGGCACTCGTCAGCCGCATGATGGACCGGTGATCAGTGTCCTGTTCGCCGTACTGACCGCGATCAGCAACGGCTCCGCCTCGGTGCTCCAGCGCCGCGCCGCGTCCACCGTGCCCGACACCGAGGCGATGCGTCTCTCGCTGATCAAGCACCTGCTGCGGAAGAAGGTGTGGCTGGCGGGGATCGGGCTGGTGCTCGTGGCCGCGGTGTGCCAGGCGGTGGCCCTCGCCACGGGACCGATCGCGCTGGTCCAGCCGATCTTCGTCATCGAGCTGCCCGCCACCCTGCTGATCGCGAGCTGTGTCTTCCGTGTCGGGCTGGGCCGGTCCGCCTGGCTGGGAGTGGCGGCGGTGACCTGCGGTCTCGCCCTGGGCATGGCCGCCGCCGCGCCGGGCGGTGGCAGCGAGAGCGTCCCGGGGCACGCCTGGATCCCCGCCCTGATCCTCACCGGGGTCTTCGAGGCCGTGCTGATCACCTGGTCGCTGCGGCTGCGCGGCAACGCCCGTGCCGCGCTCCTCGGTCTCGCCGCCGCCTGCGGATACGCGCTGACCGCCGCGCTGATGAAGGACGCCGTGTCCCGGCTCGACGGCGGCGGCGGCGTCCTCGCACTGCTGACCGCCTGGCAGCTCTACGGCACGGCGGTCGCCGGGGTGGGGGCGCTGTTCCTGCTCCAGAACGCACTCCAGGCGGGCTTGCTGGTCGCGTCCCAGCCGATGCTCACCCTCGGCGACGCGCTGATCAGCATCACGTACGGGGTGACGCTCTTCGGCGAGAGCCTGCGCTCCGGCTGGTGGCTGCTGCCCGAACTCATCGGGGTCGCGCTGATCGCGGCGGGCTGTGTGGAACTGGCCCGCTCGCCCCTCATGGCCGGTACCAAACCCCCGCCGCCCCGGGTGCGTTGACCGCCCCGTCACGGGCGTCCCCGTCCGCCGGTGCGCATCGGCCGACGTGGCGGCCCGGGTCCGTGACCGAAGGCGGAGGCGCCTGTCCGAACGGTCGCCAGTACGTTCAGGGAGCCGTGTGGTTCGGTGTGGCTTCCAGCAGCCGCCGGCGTATCTCCTTCTCCTGGGCCCGCCGCGCGGTGACATCCCGGATGACCGCCCCGACATGGCTCGCGTTGCCTTCGGAGTCGGACAGCAGCACCACGCTGAACTCGATGGAGACGGTCGAACCGTCCGCCGTCAGCGCGGGAACCGCCAGAAGATCGTCGTCCCCGTACTTACTGGTGCCGGCCGCCATGGCCGTCGTGAAGCCGTCCAGGTGGCGCTGCCGGTGCTTCTCGGGGATGATCACATCCAGATTGCGACCAGCGACCTCGGCCGCCGAGTAGCCGAAGATCCGCTCCGCTCCCCGGTTCCAGTAGCGGATCAGCCCTTCACGATCGACGATCACCAGACCGTCGGGCGCTGCCGCCGCCATCGCGAGAATCACTTCGGGGTTCAAGTCTCCCATGACGCCTCCACGTTGAGATGATCCGTCGCCGACAGCCTACGGTCGCGGCTACGATTGTATGCAGTCGACCGCATGGGGGCGATGATGTCGGCGGAGGAAGCCGCGTCTCGTGAGGGACCCCGCGCCTCGAACCGGGGCAGGGTGCCCAACGGGCGACCGGGCTACCGTTCTTCCCGCTCGCCCGAGAAACACAGTCCGAGAAACACAAAGGGTGCCGACCGAGAATCAGCCGGCACCATAAGTGGGTGTATCGCTTGTGTCCGAGGGGGGACTTGAACCCCCACGCCCGATAAAGGGCACTAGCACCTCAAGCTAGCGCGTCTGCCATTCCGCCACCCGGACCAGGTGTCTGCCGGGCGGCCCTGGGCCGTTCCGACGTGGAAAACCATAGCAAACATTCGACGGTGCCCGATCACGGCCCGATCCGGGGGGACGGCACGGTAGCGGCCCGTTGGTGGCCATGGGGCGCGGTGGGGTGGCGGGCCTTGTGACGCGCGTGTGTCAGGCCGGAGCCTGCCTTGGGGTGCGGAGGCGGGGCGCGGGAGTATATGGAGGACCAGCAGCGAGAACCACCAGCAACGACCGTGGGAGTGAGCAGCGTGAGCGAGCCGAACGCGGGCAGGACCGTCTCGGGCGAGGACGAGGTCGTCGACCTCTGCCGTGATCTGATCCGGATCGACACCACCAACTACGGAGACCACTCGGGCCCCGGGGAGCGGGCCGCCGCCGAGTATGTCGCGGAGAAGCTCGCCGAGGTGGGCCTCGAACCCCAGATCTTCGAGTCCCACAAGGGCCGTGCCTCCACCGTCGCCCGGATCGAGGGCGAGGATCCCTCCAGGCCCGCGCTGCTCATCCACGGCCACACGGATGTCGTTCCGGCCAACGCCGAGGACTGGCAGCACCACCCGTTCTCGGGTGAGATCGCCGACGGCTGCGTCTGGGGCCGGGGCGCGGTCGACATGAAGGACATGGACGCGATGACCCTCGCCGTCGTACGGGACAGGATGCGCAGCGGCCGCAAGCCCCCGCGCGACATCGTGCTGGCGTTCCTCGCCGACGAGGAGGCGGGCGGCACGTACGGGGCGCGGTATCTCGTCGACAAGCACCCCGGGCTCTTCGAGGGCGTCACCGAGGCGATCAGCGAGGTCGGCGGCTTCTCCTTCACCGTCAACGAGAATCTGCGGCTCTATCTCGTCGAGACGGCGCAGAAGGGCATGCACTGGATGCGGCTGACCGTGGACGGCACCGCCGGGCACGGCTCCATGACCAACAACGACAACGCCGTCACCGAGCTGTGCGAGGCCGTGGGGCGGCTCGGCCGTCATCAGTGGCCGGTGAGGGTGACCAAGACCGTACGGTCCTTCCTGGACGAGCTGTCGGACGCGCTGGGCACCCCGCTCGACCCGGAGGACATGGACGCCACGCTCGCCAAGCTCGGCGGCATCGCGAAGATGGTCGGCGCCACCCTGCGCAACTCCGCCGCACCCACCATGCTCGGCGCCGGCTACAAGGTGAATGTGATCCCCGGCCAGGCGACCGCGCATGTCGACGGCCGTTTCCTGCCCGGGTACGAGGAGGAGTTCCTGGCCGACCTCGACCGGATCCTCGGCCCGCGGGTCACGCGGGAGGACGTGCACGGCGACAAGGCCCTGGAGACCAGCTTCGACGGCAAGCTGGTGGACGCCATGCAGACCGCGCTGTCGGCGGAGGATCCGATCGCGCGGGCCGTTCCGTACATGCTCTCGGGCGGCACCGACGCCAAGTCCTTCGACGACCTCGGCATCCGCGGCTTCGGTTTCGCCCCCCTCAAGCTGCCGCCGGAGCTGGACTTCGCCGGGATGTTCCACGGTGTGGACGAGCGCGTACCGGTTGACGGCCTTCAGTTCGGTGTGCGGGTGCTGGACCGCTTCATCGACCACAGCTGACACGGGAGTTGGGGGTTCCGGTAATCGACAGCGTGTGCACGCGCGACTGAAAAGAGTGAATGCGACCATACGCTCGTAGCCTCATTACTTCCTCTTCGTTACAGGTGTGCGGTCCGCGGCTGGGACCGCATTTGCCAACAAGGAGGAACAATGATCAAGAAGGTCGTCGCTGCTGCGGCTGTTACTGGTGGTCTGGTGCTCGCGGGTGCGGGCATGGCCGTCGCCGACGCGGGCGCGCAGGGTGCCGCTGTGGGTTCTCCCGGTGTCCTCTCGGGCAACGTGGTCCAGATTCCGGTCCACGTTCCGGTGAACGTGTGCGGCAACACGATCTCCGTGATCGGGCTGCTGAACCCCGCCTTCGGCAACGTGTGCATCAACCACTGACGTCGTACCTCTCTCACCCGTGAGGGTCTGAGCCCACGTGGCCCCGGAGTGCGCGCCATGCACTCCGGGGCCACTGGGCATCCTGCCCCGGCACCGATGCCAGGGCAGCTCCGAAAGGCAGAAGGCAGGGATCGAAGCTATGAGACAGGTCACGCGCAAGGGCCTGATCACCGTGGCGGCCGCAGGCGGCGTACTCGCGCTCGGCGGCGGCCACGCACACGCGGACTCGGGAGCGAGTGGCACCGCCGCGAACTCCCCGGGAGTGCTGTCCGGCAACAACGTTCAGGTTCCGGTGCATGTCCCGGTCAATGTGTGCGGCAACACCGTCGATGTCGTCGGGGTGCTCAACCCCGCCTTCGGCAACAACTGCGCCAATGGGTCCGGCAAACCGGCCGGCGGCGCACACGGCTCGGGCCATGACGGCGGAAACGGCGGCGGCGGGCACGACAGCGGGTCGCACAACGGCGGCTCCCACGCGGGAGGCGGCGCGGCCGACTCTCCCGGTGTCGGCTCCGGCAACTCGATCGAGGTGCCGATCGACGTCCCCGTGAACGCCTGCGGGAACACCGTCGATGTCATCGGCCTGCTCAACCCCGCCATGGGCAACGGCTGCGCGAACGACGCGCCCGTCCACCCGTCGGCCGAGCCCGAGCAGCCAGGCAAGCCCGGGAAGCCGGTCGCCCCACACGAGCCGGGCGCGCCGCCGTCCGATCGTGCGATCCCGCCGGCGCCGGGTGAGCCCGGCGCCCCGAACACCCCCGAGTCGCAGACCGTCGCACAGCCCAAGGGCACCGACGTCCTCGCGCAGACCGGTGCGGGTGCGCTCGGGATCGCGATTCCGGCGGGCGCGGGACTGCTGCTCGCGGGCACCGTCCTCTACCGCCGCGCCCGGTCCCGTTCCGTCGCGTAGTCACGCGGCAGCACACCGTACGGGAGCCGGCGCGAACGCAGGCCGGACCGGAACAAGCCGGACCGGAACAAGGTAGGGCAGGGGCGGGCCTCGCAACAGCGGGGCCCGTTCCGTCGTCCTCACCCTCACCAGGTGGCGCGCACCTGACGGATGATGCGTCGGCGAAGCCGCACTCTGCGGCTGCCGTCCCGGTGCAGGCTCAGACGGTCCAATTCCCAGTGCCCGTACTCGGCGTGGTCGGTGAGCAGACGCGCCGCTTCCTTGCGGGAGACCCCGCGCGGCACGTACACGTCGACAAATTCGTATTCCGGCATCGCATCTATTGTGCGGGCAGAGCCCTGGTACGGATAGCGTCTGCACTATGTCTGATGCTGCGCAGCCCACCGCTGCCGAGGTACGCGCTGCCGCCGAGGCGGTCAAGGTAGCTCTGGACCGCCATCTCGCGGCGGTCGAACACCGCACGGGTGAGGACGACCCGGCTGTTTCCGACGCGTTCAACGCCCTCGCCGTCGCTGCCGAGGTCTATGACGAGCGGCTTTACAACCGGTACGACGAAGTCACCCCCTTCGAGATCCCGGACCCGGACGACTCACTGCCGCCCTACAACGGTCCCGAGGAGCCCAACGCCCTCAGCGTGCTGATCCGGCGTGACTACGCGGTCGTGGAGCCGCAGCGGCTGCTCGCGCAGGCACAGCGCATCGCCGATGTGGAAGGGGACACCGACAACGGAGGAGTGGCGGGTGGCAGTGTGCACGCCGCCCTCGGTGTGCTTTTCGGCGAGTACGAACCGGACGAGATCGCCTCCCGGCACAAGGAGTTCGGCCTTGAGGAGGGCGACTCCACCCTCTGGGTGTCGGCCGCGGACGACCTCCCGGAACCGGGGGAGTGGCTCTCGGCCCCCTTCGACCAGGCCGACCCCCAGCAGGTCGTCTGCCGCTTCGACGTCAGCGCGGTCTTCGACGAGGACGATCTCGACGCGGACATCGACGACCTGGAGGAACAGGACGCCTGACGTCCGTACCGCCCGCGCGGATGCCGAGCCCTGGTGGGCGCGGCGCGGGCGGTACGGACGTCCCGGCCCGGTCGGCCCCCGGCCGCGGGATCAGCCCTGCTGGGGTCAGCCCCGCTGGGGTCAGCCCGGCTGCGCCGCCGGGGCCAGCAGGCTCTCGATCAGCGGGCGCAGTCTGGTCGTCCGCTCCTGGGACGGGACGTCCGTCACGGCCTGCGGCAGCGCCTGGTCGACGCCGTGCACCACGGACAGATGTCGCTCTCCCCGGCTGAAGGCCGTATAGACCCACGGGCGGCTCAGCCCCCGTGCGGCATCGCCGGGGAGCACCACGACCGCGGCGGGCCAGCGCATCCCCGCCGCCTGGTGTGCGGTGAGCGCCCAGCCGTGGCGTACGGCCGACTCGACCCGCTCCCTGGGGACGAGGACCTCCGTGCCCCCGCAGTCGAGGCGCAGCCCCTCGGCGTCCGCGGAGACCACCGCCCCCTGGAGCGTCCTGCCGGGCGACGGTACGTAGGCGATCCTGTCGCCCGGATCGAAGCCGCCGAACCGCCCGGGACCGGGGTTGAGCCGCTGTTTGAGCGCCGCGTTCAGGGCGCGGGTGCCGGCCGAGCCGCCATGGCCCACGGTGATCACCTGCGTCTGCCCGGCGTTCACCCCGAAGGCGCGCGGCACCGACTCGGCCACCAGCTGCACCGTGCGGTGCACCGCCTCGCCCGCGTCCCGCACCGGAACGATCACGACCTCCTTGCCGGGGGCCTCGACCTGCTGCAGCTCACCGATGCCGATGCCCGAGACCAGCTCGCCGATCGGCCCCGGGTCGGGCGTACGGGAGGCGAGCTGCGGGCACACCCGGGCGGCCAGCAGATCGGCGAACACCCGGCCCGCGCCCGCCGACCACAGCACTCCGGGGTCACCGCCGAGGACCAGACGGCTGCCGTCGGGCAGCGACTCGACGATCATCGCGGCCGTCTCCACATCGAGCTGTGGCGCGTCCAGCACGACCAGGAGATCGAGCGCGAACATGCCGTCCGCGTCCCGCCCGGGGCCTTCCGTGCCCGCCAGCAGCCCGGCCACGGTGACGGCTTCGGCCGTCGCGTCCAGCCGCTCACGGCCGTTCTCGCCGTGGACCGCGACGACCACGCGCATCCCGAGCGCGCGGGCGGCCCCGGCGAGGGCGACCGGCTCGGCGCGCGCGGCCTCACCGCCGGTGTGCAGGACCAGCCCATGGCCGGCGACCGCGCGGATCAGCTCGGCCGCCGCGCGCGGGGCCGCCGCCGCGGCCTCGTCCCAGGAGTCGTCGGGCCCGGTCTTGACCAGCCGCGCGAGCCCGTCGGCGAGGCTCTCCTCGGCGAGCGCGTACCGGTCGAGACAGAGCAGTACCGGGGCCGGCGGACCGGCCTCGGCCATGTCCGCGGCACCGTCGGTCGGCTGCTCGCCCCCCACGGCCCCGTCGGCCTCGCCGCCGCGATCCGCGCCATCGTCCGACCCGTCCTCGAAGCCGTCCTCGAAATCGCCTCCGAAGCGGTCCTCCGCGCCCTCCTGGAACACCAGCACCGCGCCCTCGGCGATCGCGTGCCGCACCGCCTCGTGGGGGTCGGGCACCGCGTGCTCGGCCAGTGTGCCCCGTACGGACGCGGCCTCCAGCGCCGTGTGTCCCTGGAGCGCGGCCCGTTCCAGCAGCCAGCCGACGAGCGCGGAGGCCCGCCGTTCGTCGCCCGGACCGCACGCCGCCCCGAGCAGGGCACGCGCGAACCCGTCGGCCTGCTCGGGCCGTACCCCGGGGACGGCGAGCAACTGCCACGGGTCCTCGCGCAGCACCTCCGCGGCCTGCTCCCCGAGGACGGCGGCGGCCTGCCCGGCGAGCGCCTCCGGCGCACCGCCCTCCGCCAGCACGGCCCGTACGGCCGACACCGCCTCGGCCGGAACGGTCCGCGGCGCCGACGCAGGAGCCGCGGAAGGAGCCGTGGAGGGCGCCGACGCGGGCTCAGCGGCGCGCGCGGACGGCTGGGCGCGCTCAGGGGCGTTGGACGCGCGCGGGCCCAGCAGGGACCGGTCCACGGGCGCGCCGCTCTCCACGGCCCGTACGGCGGCCAGCAGATCGGCGGCCTGCCCGCTCAGTTTCGTACCGGCGGCGATGGGGCCGGCCTTCTCCGCCTTGCGCTGCTCGATCCGCTCCCGCAGCTCCCGCTGAGCGGCCAGCTCGGCCGCGGCCTCGGACACCTCGGACGCGGCGGTCCCGGCCGCCGCGTCCTCTGTCACCGCGTCCTCGGCCGTCTCGGTCTCGCCCTCGGCCGTCTCGCTCTCCGCTGTCTCGCCCTCGGCCGCCCCTGCGGCGGTGTCGCGGTCCGTACTCACAGCGTGCTCCAGTCCTGGTCGGGATAGCGGTGCACGGGCGCCGACACATCGTCGAGCGCCTGGCAGATCTCGTCAGGAAGACTAAGGCTCTCCACTGACAGAGCGGCCGTGAGCTGCTGCGCGTTGCGCGCGCCGATGATCGGCGCCACCACCCCGGGGCGGTCCCGGACCCACGCCAGCGCCACTTCCAGCGGGGTCGTGGCGAGCCCCTCCGCGGCCGTCGCGACCGCGTCCACGATCCGGCTCGCCGCCTCGTCCAGATACGGCTCGACGAACGGGGCCAGCAGCTCGGAGGCGCCCCGCGAGTCGGGCGGTGTGGTGTACCGGTACTTGCCGGTGAGCACCCCGCGCCCCAGCGGTGACGACGGCAGCAGCCCGACCCCCAGGTCGATCGCGGCCGGCAGCACCTCACGCTCCACCCCGCGCTGCAGCAGTGAGTACTCCATCTGACTGCTGGCCAGCCGGGTCCGTATCCCGGGCGAGGCCAGCTGCCACGTGGCGGCCTTGGCCAGCTGCCAGCCGCAGAAGTTCGACACCCCCGCGTATCTGGCCCGCCCGCTGGTGACCGCGATGTCCAGCGCGTGGAGCGTCTCCTCCAGGGGCGTGCCGGTGTCGAAGGCGTGGATCTGCCACAGATCCACATAGTCCGTGCCGAGCCGCTCCAGGGACGCGTCCAGCGCGGCGAGCAGATGCCCGCGCGAACCGTCGAAGCGCCGGTAGGGATCCGGCACACTCCCGGCCTTGGTCGCGATGATCAGATCGCGGCGCGGAACGAGCCGTTCGACGAGTTGACCGAGCAGATATTCGGCCTCCCCACCGCCGTACACGTCCGCTGTGTCGATCAGCGTTCCGCCCGCTTCCCAGAAGGCCTTCATCTGGTCGGCGGCGTCGTGCTCGTCGGTGTCCCGTCCCCAGGTCAGGGTGCCGAGCCCGATTCTGGACACGCGCAGGCCGGTTCGGCCGAGATGCCTCTGCTCCATGGCTGCTGAGATTACTGGCCATGGCCCCACGCGGAGAGAGCCTGTGGACAACCGGCCCCTGACGGATCCCCGTACAGCGCGCTAGAGTCCCGGGGCACAGGGACGTTACTCATCGGTAAGGGAGTGGTTATGCGGCTCGGCATCAACCTCGGGTACTGGGGCGCGGGGATGGACGGCGACAACCTCGCCGTCGCGCAGGAGGCCGACCGGCTCGGCTACGACGTCTGCTGGGCCGCCGAGGCGTACGGCTCCGACGCGCCGACCGTACTGAGCTGGGTCGCCGCGCAGACCGAGAGCATCGACGTCGGCTCCGCGATCCTCCAGATCCCGGCGCGGCAGCCCGCGATGACGGCCATGACCGCCGCCACCCTCGACTCCCTCTCCGGCGGCCGGTTCCGGCTCGGCCTCGGCGTCTCGGGACCGCAGGTCTCCGAGGGCTGGTACGGAGTGAAGTTCGACAAGCCCCTCGCCCGCACCCGGGAGTACGTGGAGATCGTCCGCAGGGCCATGGCCCGCGAGCGGCTGTCGTTCGAGGGCGAGCACTGGACGCTGCCGTTGCCCGGCGGCCCCGGCAAGCCGCTGAAGCTCACCGTGCACCCGGAGCGCGAGCACATCCCGCTCTACATCGCCGCGATCGGCCCCAAGAACCTGGAGCAGACCGGCGAGATCGCCGACGGCGCGCTGCTGATCTTCCCGTCCGCCGAGCATCTGGAGGACACGGCGATCCGGCATCTGCGGGCCGGCCGCGAGAAGGCCGGGCTGTCCATGGACGGCTTCGACGTCTGCCCCACCCTGCCGATCGCGGTCGGCGACGACATCAACGCGCTGGCCGATGTCTTCCGTCCGTACACCGCGCTCTATGTGGGCGGGATGGGCAGCCGCAAGCAGAACTTCTACAACCAGCTCGCGCGGCGCATGGGGTACGAGAAGGAGGCCACCGAGATCCAGGACAAGTACCTCGCCGGCGACAAGAAAGGCGCGGCGGCGGCCGTACCGCACGAGATGATCGACTCGACCACGCTGCTCGGCTCCGTGGAGCGGATCGCCGACCGGATGGGGGCGTACGCCGCCGCCGGTGTCACGACGCTGACCGTCTCCCCGGGCGGTTTCACGCTCGACGAGCGGATCGCGGCGCTCCGCGTCGGCACGGAAGCCCTGGAGCGCGCGGGTCTGGTGTCCTAGGGCCTGTCTTCAAGGTCCCGCCTGCCCGGCGGCGGTCGGCACGGGCTGAACGGGCTACCGAGCCGACGTGCCCCCGCGCGACTGCGCGACGTCCACGGAGACGTACCTAAGGGGCCCGGCCGGAAGTCTGCGGCCGTGGTGGGGGCTCGGGGGGTCTTCCCCGCCACGGCCGTCGTGTACGACAACGCGTCCGGGCCCCGCTCGGTTACGCGCGGGGGCTTCCTTCGCGCTCCTTCTTTCGGCTCAGCCGCCCGGCGTAGCTGTTGCCTGTTCTCCCGCACCCCATTTGACTCGGTTTCTGTGGATGTCTGCACGGAGGTGGCAGTGATGCTCTCGGCCCGAAGCCTGTTCCAGGAAATCCTGGACAACGATCGTTCCTTCCGGCTCTTCTGCTCCATCGCGGCCAGCGGCGAGGCCCAGGGAGGCTGGGAGAACGGCCGGATCGCCGCTCTGGTGCCCGAGTCCATGCGGGATCTCGCTCCGAAGATCGCCCGGCACGGCGCCGACGAGGACAAGCACGGGCGGATCTTCCACGCACTGCTGAGGAAGCGCGGTCTCAAGCCGGTCGCGGTGCCCGCGGAGACCGACTACACCATGTTGCTGGAGCGGCAGGGCATCGGGCTCACCCACACCAAGCTGCGCCGTGAGGAACCGCTGACCGAGGAGGACATCCTCGTCTATCTCTCGCACAGCCGGATCACCGAGCAGCGAGCCGCCGACCAGATGGTGATGCTCGTCCGGTACTTCGGCGACAACCCCGAGGTCGGCAAGGCCGTCAAGATGATCAGCAATGACGAGGACAACCATCTCGCCTACTGCCACGAGGAGTTGCTGCGGCTGGCGCGCGCGGGCCATGGCCGTACGATCCAGCGCACCCTACGGCACTGCGCGCTGTCCGAGATCAAGGTCTACCGTCAGGTGAGCCTCGCCGTGGTGGGCCGGATGGGCCGGATCCTGGGCTGGCCCGCGCCCAAGTCGGCGGCGCTCGCGGCGGGGATCCACACCCTCTACGGGTACGAACGGCTCATCGGCTGGCGCCGGATGGTCTCGCTCGCGATGCCGGAGCGGCGCGACGCACTCGGCGGGACCGCGACCGCGGCGCCGGCCTTCTGAACCTTGCCGGCCTTCTGAACCTTGCCGGCCTTCCGAGCCGCGCCCCCCTTCCGAGCCGCGCCGGCCTTCCGCATCACCGCGTCCTGCGAACCCTGACGCACCGGCGGATCAGAGCCAGCCCCGACGCTTGAACGCCCGGTGCAGCCCGAAGACCACGACCGCCATGAAGGCGATCACCGCCGGATAGGCCCACACATACGTCAGCTCCGGCATGTGCTCGAAGTTCATGCCGTAGATGCCCGCGACCATCGTGGGGACGGCGGCCATGGCCGCCCACGCCGAGATCTTCCGCATGTCGCCGTTCTGCCGTACCCCCATCTGCGCGAGATGCGCCGACAGGATGTCGGAGAGCAGCCGGTCGAGCCCCTCCACCTGCTCGTTGGCGTGCAGCAGATGGTCGTTGACGTCCCGGAAGAACGGCTGCGAGCCCGCGTCGACGAACTGCACCCCGGGGCCCGCCAGCCGGGCCATCGGTCCCGCCAGCGGGCCGGTGGCCCGGCGGAACTCCATCACCTGCCGCTTGAAGTTGTAGATCCGTTCCGCGGTCGGTGCCACCGAGCCCGGCCCGGACCCCGATCCCGACGACCTGGATCCGCCGTCGCCCCCGCTCGGCGTGAAGACCTCCTCCTCCAGCTCCTCCAGATCGACCTGGAGCTCCCCGGCCACCTCGATGTAGTCGTCCACGACCGCGTCGCTGACCGCGTACAGGACCGACGTGGGGCCGTGCTTGAGGACCTCGGGCTCGGCTTCGAGCCGCTGCCGTACGGCGGTCAGCGGAGAGCCCTCACCGTGCCTGACCGTCACCACGAAGGAGTCGCCGATGAAGACCATCAGCTCGCCGGAGGTGACGATGTCGTTCTCGTCGTCGTACTGCACCGGTTTGAGGACCACGAACAGTGAGTCGTCGTAGACCTCCAGCTTGGGCCGCTGATGGGCGGTGAGCGAGTCCTCCACGGCCAGCGGATGCAGCCCGAACTCGCTGCTCACGAGCTCGAACTCCTTCGCCGTGGCCTCGTGCAGCCCGAGCCAGAGGAACGCGTCACCCGTGGCGCGCGCCTCGGCGAGGGCGTCGGAGAAGTCGGCGGGGCCGTCCGTACGGCGTCCGTCGCGGTAGATGGCACAGTCCACGATCACGGCGCGCATTCTCCCTCTTCCGGTTCCCGCGCGCATCCTCCGGACATATACCGCCCATGACGCTGCCGTACCGACCGCCTACGCTGGCGGGCATGGCCACGTTGATCCTCGTACGTCATGGACGGTCCACCGCCAACACCGCGGGGCTGCTCGCCGGCTGGACGCCGGGGGTCGCCCTCGACGAGCGCGGCGCCGCCCAGGCCGCCGGGCTGCCCGGACGGCTCGCGGGGGTGCCGATCGCCGCCGTCGTCAGCAGCCCGTTGCAGCGCTGCCGGGAGACCCTTCAGCCGCTGCTGGACGCCCGGCCGGAGCTGGCGCTCCAGACCGACGACCGGATCGGGGAGTGCCACTACGGCGACTGGTCCGGCCGCAAGCTCGCCGAGCTGGCCGACGAGCCGCTGATGACGGTCGTGCAGCAGCATCCCTCGGCCGCCGTCTTCCCCGGGGGCGAGTCGATGCGCGCGATGCAGGCGCGCGCCGTGGAGGCCGTACGGGAGTGGAACGCGCGCGTCGAGGAGGAGCACGGCGAGGACGCCGCCTTCCTGATGTGCTCGCACGGAGACATCATCAAGGCGCTCGTGGCGGACGCCCTGGGCATGCATCTGGATCTCTTCCAGCGGATCCATGTGGATCCCTGCTCGGTCACGGCGGTCCGCTACACCGGGCTGCGCCCGTTCGTGCTGCGGCTCGGCGACACCGGCGATCTCGCCGGGCTGGCGCCGCGTGAGAACAACGGCGGCGGCAGCGGCGTTGTGGGAGGCGGAGCGGGAGCACCGTGATCGCTCAGCGCAGTAGGGTGGACGCGCCGTCCGCGCGATCCGGGGACTTCCCGGGACCCGCGGCCCGCCCTTCGCGATGCCCGGCCCAGTGCCATGACCGATGTGCCGTTACCGACGATTTCCAAGGGAGATCAGGACGTGTCCCGTCAGGTGTTCCTCTACGACCCGCCGGACCGCTTCGTGGCCGGTACGGTCGGGCTGCCTGGACGCCGTACGTTCTTCCTGCAGGCTTCCGCCGCAGGGCGCGTCACCAGCGTCGCCCTGGAGAAGACCCAGGTCGCCGCGCTCGCCGAGCGGATCGATGAGCTGCTCGACGAGGTCGTACGCCGTACCGGCGGCAATGCCCCCGTACCCGCCATGGCGCCCTCCGACGTCGCCGACTCCGCGCCGCTCGACGCCCCGGTGGAGGAGGAGTTCCGGGTCGGCACGATGGCGCTGGCCTGGGACGGCGACGAGCAGCGCATGATCGTCGAGGCGCAGGCGCTCGTCGAGCTGGACGCCGACACCGACGAGGATCTCGCCGAGGCCGAGGAGCGACTGCTCCAGGACGAGGAGAACGGTCCGCCGATGCTCCGCGTCCGGCTGACCGGCGCCCAGGCCAGGGCCTTCGCCAAACGCGCCCTGGACGTGGTCAACGCCGGACGCCCGCCGTGCCCGCTGTGCAGCCTGCCGCTCGATCCGGAAGGACACGTATGCCCGCGCCAGAACGGATACCGCCGAGGAGCGTGACGGCGGTCGATCTCCTCACCAAGGGCGAGTTGACGGTGCTCGGGCGTATCCGCGAGGCGTCCAACGCGGTGCTCTACTGCTCCGTCTCGTACGAGGGCGCGGAGGCCCACTGCGTCTACAAGCCCGTCGCGGGCGAGCGGCCCCTGTGGGACTTTCCCGACGGCACGCTGGCCCAGCGCGAGGTGGCGGCGTACGAGGTCTCCGAGGCGACCGGCTGGGGGCTGGTGCCCCCGACCGTGCTGCGCGACGGTCCCTACGGCGAGGGCATGTGCCAGCTGTGGATCGAGGCGGAGACGGACGGGACCGCGGCGCCGCTGCTGGCCCTCGTCGAGGAGGAGGCGGCGGGCGAGGGCTGGAAGGCGGTCGGTCTCGCCGAGGTCGGCGAGGGGGAGACCGCCCTGCTGGTGCACGCGGACGACGAGCGGCTGCGGCGCCTCGCCGTCCTCGACGCGGTGATCAACAACGGCGACCGCAAGGGCGGCCATCTGCTGCCCGCGCCCGAGGGCCGGCTGTACGCCATCGACCACGGCGTCACCTTCAACATCGAGGACAAGCTGCGCACCCTGCTGTGGGGCTGGGCGGGCGAGCCCCTGCCCGCATCGGTGCTGGAAGTGCTCGGCAGGCTGGAGGAGGCCCTGACGGAGGGCGCGCCCCTCGCCACCCGGCTGGCCGAACTGCTCACCGTGGCCGAGACCGACGCCATCCGGTCGCGCGTGGGTGAACTGCGCCACACGGGCCGCCACCCGGAACCCTCCGGCCAGTGGCCCGCGATCCCCTGGCCGCCGGTCTGACCATGGCATGAGACAGGCACCGGCACGGGTCGTGTGACCTCGGGCGCCGGTCCGCCGGGAGGCCCGGATCAGCCGGCGGCGGATCGCGCAAGAGTGCCCAACCGGCCAGGACCACCCATCCGGTTCGAATGCGGAACCTCCATCCGGTTACGCTCATGACATGTATGCCTGGCCCGCTTCCGAGGTCCCCGCCCTGCCTGGCAAAGGCCGCGACCTCAGGATTCACGACACCTCGACCCATGGCCGAGTCACCCTTGAGCCCGGTCCCGTCGCCCGTATCTACGTCTGCGGGATTACGCCGTACGACGCGACCCATATGGGTCACGCGGCGACCTACAACGCGTTCGACCTGGTTCAGCGCGTGTGGCTCGACACCAAGCGGCAGGTCCAGTACGTCCAGAACGTGACGGATGTCGACGATCCGCTGCTGGAGCGGGCGCAGCGCGACGGAGAGGACTGGGTCGGGCTCGCGGAGCGCGAGACGGCGCTCTTCCGGGAGGACATGACAGCCCTTCGGATGCTGCCGCCCCAGCACTACATCGGCGCCGTGGAGGCGATACCCGGCATCGTGCCGCTGGTGGAGCGGCTGCGCGACGCGGGGGCCGCGTACGAACTCGACGGTGACGTCTACTTCTCGGTGGAGGCCGACCCGCACTTCGGCGAGGTCTCACGCCTCGACGCGGAGACCATGCGGCTGCTCTCCGCCGAGCGCGGCGGCGACCCCGGCCGGCCCGGCAAGAAGAACCCCCTCGACCCGATCCTCTGGCTGGCCGCGCGTCCGGGTGAGCCGAGTTGGGACGGGGGCAGCCTGGGCCGCGGCCGGCCCGGCTGGCACATCGAGTGTGTGGCCATCGCCCTGGACCATCTGGGCATGGGCTTCGACGTCCAGGGCGGTGGCAGCGATCTGGCCTTCCCGCACCACGAGATGGGCGCCTCCCACGCCCAGGCGCTGACCGGCGAATATCCGTTCGCCCGTGCCTATGTGCACGCCGGGATGGTCGCCCTGGACGGCGAGAAGATGTCCAAGTCCAAGGGCAACCTGGTCTTCGTCTCGACGCTGCGCCGCGAGGGCGTGGACCCGGCGGCGATCCGGCTCGCGCTCCTCTCGCACCACTACCGTTCCGACTGGGAGTGGACGGACCAGGTGCTCCAGGACGCCGTGGAGCGGCTGGCGCGCTGGCGGGCCGCGGTGTCGCGGCCCGACGGGCCTCCGGCCGAGGTGGTGCTCGACGAGATCCGTACGGCGCTGGCGGACGATCTGGACGCCCCCACGGCGCTCACGGCCGTCGACCGCTGGGCGGCGCTTCAGGGCACCGCGGGCGGTACGGACGAGGGGGCGCCCGGAGTGGTGTCGCGGGCGGTCGACGCGCTGCTGGGCGTCGCGCTGTAAGGACCCTCGTCCCGGCGGGTGTTGGAGCCGGGTGGTACGGCGGTACGGGAGCGGGGCGGTGCCGGGAAGGCGCCGCCCCGCTCCCGTACTTCTCGTGCCGTACTTCCCGGTCCCGGCGTACTTCTCGTGTCCTGCTCACGGGGTCCCGGCGTACTTCCCGGTCCCCGGGCGCGCTCAGTCCTCGGCCGGATCGTCGTCCTCGGGGTCTGTGTCCCCGTCAGGACCGGCGTCCGGCGCGGGTCCCGAGCCCCGCTCGGGTCCCGGACCCTGCTCGGGGCCCTTGCCCGCGTCGGGGCCACCGCGCGGCGGTTTCTGCGGGCGGCGCCTGCCACCCGGAGCGTCGCGCAGATAGGGCGGACCTTCACCACTCTCCGAGGCATGGCTTCCCGGCCCCTGGCCGGGATCACCGTCACGCCGTCGCAGATACCGCTCGAACTCCCGGGCGATGGCCTCGCCGGACGCCTCGGGAAGCTCCGCGGTGTCCCGCGCCTCCTCCAGCGACTGGACGTACTCCGCCACCTCGCTGTCCTCGGCGGCCAGTTGGTCCACCCCCAGCTGCCAGGCCCGTGCGTCCTCGGCCAGTTCACCCTGCGGGATACGGAGACCGATGAGGTCCTCCAGCCGGTTGAGGAGCGCCAGCGTGGCCTTCGGGTTGGGCGGCTGCGACACATAGTGCGGTACGGCGGCCCACAGACTCACCGCGGGCACACCCGCGTGCGTACAGGCCTCCTGGAGGATGCCGACGATGCCGGTCGGCCCCTCGTACCGGGTCTCCTCCAGGTCCATCGTCCTGGCCAGGTCCGTGTCGGAGGTGACCCCGCTGACCGGCACCGGCCGGGTGTGCGGGGTGTCGCCGAGCAGCGCCCCCAGGATGACCACCATCTCCACGCCCAGCTCATGGGCGAAGCCCAGCAGCTCGTTGCAGAACGAGCGCCAGCGCATGGACGGCTCGATCCCGCGGACCAGCACCAGATCACGGGGCTTCTCACCGCCGACCCGCACCACGGAGAGCCGGGTGGTCGGCCAGGTGATCTTCCGCAGGCCGCCCTCCAGATAGACCGTGGGCCGGTTGACCTGGAAGTCGTAGTAGTCCTCGGCGTCCAGCGCCGCGAACACCTCGCCCTTCCACTCCCGGTCCAGATGCGCCACCGCGGTGGAGGCCGCGTCGCCCGCGTCGTTCCAGCCCTCGAACGCGGCCACCATGACCGGGTCGATCAGCTCGGGAACCCCCTCGAGCTCGATCACCCAGTGCCTCCTTCCGAAGTTCCCTCTCGTACGCACCAACCTTACGGCTTCACACCTGCCCGCCCGCAGCCCAGTGCCCGGCAGGGTGAACTTCTCCGTACCGGGGCATAGCCCAAAGAATCGCGGTCCCGTACCGACGATTCATCCGAGCTGTGATCGTAATTTTTCGTCCCGGCCCTGGACGATCGGGCCACTACGACGCTATACATCGGATGACCAAAAGAGATCCGATGTTCTTTTCAAGGGGCGTGTATGAGTCAGACCGTCACGGGATTCGAGGTTCACGACATTCGCTTCCCCACCTCGGAACAGCTCGACGGCTCCGACGCGATGAACCCCGATCCCGACTACTCGGCCGCCTATGTGGTCCTGCGTACCGACGACGGCGCGGAGGGGCACGGCCTCTGCTTCACCATCGGGCGCGGCAATGACGTCACCGCGGCCGCCATCGGGGCGCTGCGCCCCTATGTCGTCGGGCGCCCGGCCCCGCGCACCGCGGCCGATCTGGCCGCGCTCTCCACCGAGCTGACCCATGACTCGCAACTGCGCTGGCTCGGCCCGGAGAAGGGCGTGATGCACATGGCGGCGGGCGCCGTCATCAACGCGGCCTGGGATCTCGCGGCGAAGAGCGCGGGAAGACCCGTCTGGGAGTTCCTCGCCACGATGACGCCGGAAGAGATCGTCTCGCTCGTCGACTTCCGCTATCTGTCCGACGCCCTCACCCCGGACGAGGCGCTGGACATCCTGCGCGCCGCGGAGCCGGGGCGCGCCGAGCGCACCGCCCGGCTGCGGGCCGAGGGTTACCCCGCGTACACCACCTCGCCCGGCTGGCTCGGCTACGACGACGCCAAGCTGGTGACGCTCGCCGAGCAGGCGGTCGCCGACGGCTTCGAACAGATCAAGCTGAAGGTCGGCGGCGATCTCGACGACGACGTCCGGCGGATGAAGCTGGCCCGCGCCGCCGTCGGCCCCGACATCCGGATCGCCGTCGACGCCAACCAGCGCTGGGACGTGTCCGAGGCGCTGCGCTGGATGTCGGCCCTCGCGCCGTACGAACCACACTGGATCGAGGAACCGACCAGCCCCGACGACATCCTCGGCCACGCCGCCATCCGGGCCGGCCAGCCGGTCAAGGTGGCCACCGGCGAGCATGTCGCCAACCGGGTCGTCTTCAAGCAGCTGCTCCAGGCAGGCGCCGTCGACTATGTCCAGATCGACGCGGCCCGTGTCGCCGGCGTCAACGAGAATCTGGCGATCCTGCTGCTCGCGGCGAAGTTCGGCGTACCCGTCTGCCCGCACGCGGGCGGGGTCGGGCTCTGCGAACTCGTCCAGCATCTCTCGATGTTCGACTACATCGCCGTCTCCGGCAGCCTGGAGGGCCGGGTCATCGAGTACGTCGACCATCTCCACGAGCACTTCGCCGATCCGGCGGTGGTCGTCTCCGCGCGGTATCTGGCACCGAGCGCACCGGGCTTCTCCGCCCGTATGCTCCCCGAGTCCATCGCCGCGCACAGCTATCCGGACGGGCCTGTCTGGCAGGCTCGTCGCACCACCGAGGAGGCCGGCGCATGACCGCCGTCGAGACAGGACAGGTACGGGATTTCGAGGGGCTCGGCGCGCTGGTGACCGGTGGCGCCTCGGGGATCGGGGCGGCCGTCGCGACCCTGCTGCTCGCGCGGGGCGCCAAGGTCGCCGTGCTGGACCGCGAGAGTGCCGGAGCACCCGCCGGAACGCTGGCCCTCACCGCCGATGTCACCGACGACGCGGCGGTACGGGCGGCCGTCGACGCGGCGGCCGAGGAGTTCGGCGGGCTGCACACGGTCGTCTCCAACGCGGGGATCGGCGCCGTCGGCACCGTCGCGGACAACCCCGACGAGGAGTGGCTGCGAGTCCTCGACATCAATGTCCTCGGCATGGTCCGCACCGCCCGGCACGCGCTGCCCCATCTGCGGCGTGCGGCGGCCGAGCGGCCCGGCTGCGTCTCGATCACCCACACCTGTTCCATCGCCGCCACCGCGGGGCTGCCCCAGCGCGCCCTGTACAGCGCCAGCAAGGGCGCGGTCCTCTCGCTGACCCTGGCGATGGCCGCCGACCATGTCCGCGAGGGCATCCGCGTCAACTGCGTCAACCCCGGTACCGCCGATACGCCCTGGGTCGGCAGACTGCTCGACCAGGCCCAGGACCCCGCGGCCGAACGCGCCGCCCTCGAAGCGCGCCAGCCCACCGGACGGCTGGTCGGCGCGGACGAGGTCGCCGCCGCCGTCGCCTATCTCGCCGGCCCGGCCGCCGCCGCCGTCACCGGCACGGCGCTCGCGGTCGACGGCGGAATGCAGGGCCTGCGCCTGCGCCCCGCCACCTGAGCCGTACTCACGCATGTATGAGGGACAAAGGACGGGACAATCCATGCCGCGACACACTGTGGGGCGCCCCCCACTTCGCAGACTCCGTACGACGAGCGCCTCGGCCTGTGCCGTGCTGCTGGCCGTGACCGCCCTGGCGGGCTGCAACCGCGACCAGGGCAGCGACGCAGCAGGCGGCGGCAAGGTCGGTATCGACCTGCCGCGCAGCGACAGCGACTTCTGGAACTCCTATCAGCAGTACGTCGAGAAGGGCGTCAAGGACGGTGAGGTCGACGCGCTCTCCCTGACCAACTCGCAGAACGACATCGGCAAGCTCGTCTCCAATGTCCAGGTCTTCACCGACCAGGGCGCCAAGGCCGTCATCATGGCGCCGCAGGACACCGGGGCGATCGCCGAGACGCTCCAGACGCTGAGCGAGAAGAAGATCCCCGTCATCAGCGTCGACACCCGGCCCGACAAGGGCGATGTCTACATGGTCGTACGGGCCGACAACCGCGCGTACGGCGAGAAGGCCTGCGAGTACCTGGGCGAGCAGCTCAAGGGCAAGGGCAAGGTCGCCGAGTTCCAGGGCGACCTCTCCTCCATCAACGGCCGTGACCGTTCCGAGGCGTTCAAGTCCTGCATGGACGAGAAGTTCCCCGGCATCGAGGTCTTCGAGCTGGCCACCGAGTGGAAGGGCGATGTGGCCTCGGCGAAGCTCCAGTCGACCCTGGCCGCCCACCCCGACATCAACGGCATCTACATGCAGGCGGGCGGTGTCTTCCTCCAGCCGACACTGGCCCTGCTGGAGCAGAAGAAGCTGCTCAAGGCGCCCGGCGAGGCGGGGCACATCACGATCATCTCCAATGACGGCATCCCCGAGGAGCTGGACGCGATCCGGGAGGGGAAGATCGACGCCACGGTCTCCCAGCCGGCCGATCTGTACGCCAAGTACGCGCTGTACTGGGCGAAGCAGGCGCTGGCGGGCACCACGCCCAAGGAAGGGCCGACCGACCACGACTCCACGATCATCAAGATCCCGAACGGCTTCGAGGACCAGCTCCCCGCGCCGCTGGTGACCAAGGAGAACGTGGACGACCCGAAGCTCTGGGCCAATCAGCTGGAGAAGAAGAGCTAGCCATGGAACAGCAGCAGCGGGCCCCCGCCGCGGTCCACGCGGAAGGCATCGTCAAGCGCTTCGGCCCCACGGTGGCGCTCGACGGTGTCCGGCTCACCGTACGGCCCGGCGAGTCCCACGCGCTCGTCGGGCGCAACGGCGCGGGCAAATCCACCCTGGTCAGCGTGCTCACCGGGCTGCACCGGCCGGACGCGGGCGAGGTGACCTTCGGCGGCGAGCCCGCGCCCGCTTTCGGGGACACCTCGGCCTGGCAGTCCAAGGTCGCCTGTGTCTACCAGAAGTCGATGGTCGTGCCCGATCTGACCGTCGCCGAGAACCTGTTCCTCAACGACTACGGGGTGCGGGGATCCGGGTCCGGCGCCCGCCGTCTCATCAGCTGGCGGGGGCTGCGCCGGCAGGCGCGCGAACTGCTCGCCGGGTACGGGGTCGAGGTCGACCCCGACGCCCGCGCCAAGGATCTCCCGGTCGAGCAGCGGCAGTTCGTCGAGATCGCGCGGGCGCTGTCGTTCGGCGCCCGGCTCATCATCCTGGACGAGCCCACGGCGCAGCTCGACGCGCGCGGCATCCAGCGGCTCTTCGACAAGCTGCGGGAACTGCGCGACCAGGGCGTGGCGTTCCTCTTCATCTCCCACCATCTCCAGGAGGTGTACGAACTGTGCACCGCCGTCACGGTCTACCGGGACGCCCGCCATGTGCTGACCGCTCCGGTCGCCGAGCTGTCCAAGGCGGAGCTGGTGACGGCGATGACCGGCGAGTCCGCGGGGACGGCCGTCTCCTGGCACGCCGCGCACGCGGACGCGACGGACCCGCCGGACGCCCCGGACCCGCCGGACGCCCCGGACGCGGCGGCCGAGCCCGTACTGAAGGCCGAAGCGCTGGCGCTGGAGGGCGAGTTCGAGCCGCTGGATCTCGCCGTACGGCCCGGTGAGGTGCTCGGCCTGGCCGGGGCCGCGGCCAGTGGCAACACCGCGCTCGGCGAGACGCTCGCCGGGATGCGCGCGGCGACCTCGGGACGGATCTCCGTACGAGGCCGTACGGTGAAGCCGGGCAGCGTTCCGCACGCGCTGGACGCGGGCATCGGCTACATACCCGAGGACCGGCACCGCCAGGGGCTCGTTCTGGACCGCAGCGTCGCCGAGAACGCCACGCTCACCGTCACCGATCAGCTCGGCCCGTGGGGGACCGTACTGCCCTCGCGGACCAGGGAGTTCGCCAGAGCCATGATCGAGTCGCTGGACATCAAGACCCAGGGCCCCGAGCAGCCCGTCTCGGGGCTGTCCGGCGGCAATCAGCAGAAGGTCGTCGTCGCCCGCGCCCTGGCGCGCGGGCCCAGCGCGCTGATCGCCCTGCGGCCCACCGCGGGCGTCGACGTCAAATCGAAGGACTCGCTGCTCGGAGTGGTGCGCCGGGTGGCGGACGAGGGCAGCGCGGCCGTGATCGTCTCGGACGAGCTGGACGATCTGCGGGTGTGCGACCGGGTACTCGCCCTGTTCCATGGGCGTGTGGTGGCTTCGTTCGGAAGTGGGTGGACCGACCGGGAACTGGTCGCCGCCATGGAAGGTGTGGGGGAGCGGGAATGACCGAGACGATGCGTCCGCCGGTAGCCGAGGAGGCCGACGGCGCGAGCCCGGTGAACCGGCTCCGGCTCATCCGGTGGAGCGACTTCTCCCTGGTGCCGGTGATCCTGGTGCTGATGGTGATCGGCTTCATCGTCTCGCCGGTCTTCCTCACCTCCAGCAATCTGATCAGCGTCGTCCAGCAGTCCTCCGAGCTGAGCCTGCTGGTGCTCGGCCAGGCGCTGATCCTGATCTGCGGCCGGATGGACCTGTCGCTGGAGTCGACGATCGGGATCGCGCCGGTCATCGCCATGTGGCTGGTACTGCCCTCCGAGGGCGGCCGGTTCGCCGGGCTCGACCTGCTGCCGGTCTGGATGGCCATCCCCGCCTGTCTGCTGGTCGGCATGGCCATCGGCGCGGTCAACGGCTTCCTGATGTTGAAGCTTCGCGTCAACGGCTTCATCGCCACCCTCGGCATGCTCACCATGCTGCGCGGACTCCACATCGGCATCACCGAGGGCAAGTCGATCACCGATGTCCCGGAGTCCTTCCGGTACTTGGGCAAGACCGACTGGCTGGGGGCCCCCGCTGCCGTCTGGATCTGTCTGGCGCTCTTCGCGATCGGCGGCGCGGCCCTCGCCTGGCTGCGGCACGGCCGTTCGCTGTACGCCATCGGCGGCAACCCGGAGGCGGCCCGCGCCGCCGGGATCCGGGTGGACCGGATCACCTGGATCGTGCTCGCCATCGGCGGGCTGCTCGCGGCCTTCGCGGGCATCCTCTACACCGGCCACTACGGCTCGGTCGCGGCCACCCAGGGCAATGGCTGGATCTTCCAGGTCTTCGCCGCCGCGGTGATCGGCGGCATCAGCCTGAAGGGCGGGCGCGGCACGCTCTTCGGGGCGCTGACGGGCGTGCTGACCCTTCAGCTGGTGGTCAATGTGATGACCCTCGGGGGTGTGCCCGCGCTCTGGAACCAGTTCCTGAACGGCGCGATCATCATCGTCGCGCTGGTTATCTCGCGCTTCGCGAGCGGCGAGAAGCAGGACTGACCCGCCGGGGCCCGCCTCGGAGGGCGGGCCCTGGTCCGGGACCTCGGTGCGGGACCTCCGAGCGTGGACCTCGGAGGGTGGATCTCAGAGTGTGGATCTGAGCCACATCTCCACACTCGCGATATGGACCGTCGCCCAGGACCGGGCCGCTTCGGCGTCCCGGTCCCTGAGCGCCGCCAGGATCGCCCGGTGCTCGTGGAGCGTACGGCTGACCGCGTCCTCCTGGGTGAGCCCGCGCCAGATCCTGGCCCGGGTGGTCGGACCGGAGAGCCCGTCCAGGAGCGAACAGAGCACCGAGTTGCCCGACGACTGCACGATCCCCCGGTGGAACTCCAGATCGGCGGCGACCAGCTGCTCCACCGAGGGCCGTGCTCCCAGAGCGTCCAACTGGGCGTTCAGCACGTCGAGTTCGGCCTCGGTTATCCGGGTGCTCGCCATCGCGGTGGCGGCCGGCTCCAGGATGCGCCGTACGGCCAGGAACTCCAGCACCGTGTCGTCCCGGTGGAAGTCCACGACAAAGCTGAGCGCTTCCAGCAGCAGTTGGGGATCGAGGCTGGTGACGTACGTGCCGTCGCCCTGCCGTACGTCGAGGATGCGGATCAGCGACAGGGCGCGCACCGCCTCGCGCAGTGAGTTGCGGGACAGCCCCAGCTCGGCGGCGAGCTCGCTCTCCTTGGGGAGTCGGTCGCCGGGGCGCAGCGCGCCGGAGACGATCATTCCCTTGATCTTCTCGATGGCCTCGTCGGTGACAGCCATGGGCGTCCTCCATACATCCGATGTATCGGCCCCCATTATGCGTCCCCGAACGCCCAGGAGGGGCACTCCCCGGCGGGGAGCACCCCTCAACTCGTACGGATGCACCCAGAGCGTGTCGTCAAAGTCCGCACCGCTCGGCGAGCAGCGTCTCGACCCGGCTGCGGATGTCCTCCGTGTCCAGGCCGCGGATCGTCAGTGTCGTACGGCGGCGCAGTACGTCGTCCACGGTCTCGGCCCACTCGTGGTCCCGGGCGTAGACGACCTGGGCCCAGATCTCCGGGGCGTCCGGGTGGATCCGCTCGCTCAGCGCCGGGTACTCGTTCGCCAGCCGCACGATGTCGAAGGCCAGCGAGCCGTAGTGGGTGGCGAGATGGCGGGCGGTGTCCACCGCCATCGACGGCCCCGTACCGCCGCCGTCGATCAGCAGCCGGTGGGCGACCGCGTTCGGGCTGGCGATACCGGGCAGCGGCAGCTTCTTCGGCAGCCGGGAGACGGGCTCCATGCCCTGGCCGAGCGGATGGCCCGGCAGGGACTCCAGCTTGGCGAGCACCGTACGGCCGATATGGCGGAAGGTCGTCCACTTGCCGCCGGCGACCGACAGCATGCCGCCGCGGCCCTCGGTCACCACCGTCTCGCGCCTGGCCTTGGAGGTGTCGCCGGGCCCCCCGGGCAGCACCCGCAGACCCGCGAAGGAGTAGGTGATCAGATCGCGGGTCAGCTGCTGGTCGCGGACCGAGAAGGCCGCCTCGTCCAGGATCTGGCGGATGTCCTTCTCGTTGACCGCGACATCCCCGGGCTCGCCCTCGTACTCCTCGTCCGTGGTACCGAGCAGCAGCATGTCCTCCCAGGGGAGGGCGAAGGTGATGCGGTACTTGTCTATCGGGGTCGCGAGCGCCGCCTTCCACGGGGCGGTGCGCCTGAGCACCAGATGCGCGCCCTTGGAGAGCCGGATGGAGGGCGCCGCGTCGGGGTTCTCCATCTTCCGCAGATGGTCGACCCAGGGACCGGTGGCGTTGAGTACGAGCCGGGCGTCGACGCCGAACTCCGTACCGTCCAGCCGGTCCCTGAGGTCGGCGCCGGTCACCCGCCCCTGGGTGAAGCGCAATCCGGTGACCTCGGCGTGGTTGAGCACGGTGGCGCCCGAGTCGACGGCGGCGCGGACCGTCATCAGCGCCATCCGCGCGTCGTTCATCTGGTCGTCCCCGTAGACGGCAACGGCCTTCAGATTGTCCGTACGCAGCTCGGGCACGGCCTGTCGCGCCTTGGCCGGGCTGATCACATGGCCGACACCGTCACCGAACGCGGAGAGCGCGGAGTAGGCGAAGACGCCCGCGCCGAGCTTGGCCGCGCCGTGCGGTCCGCCCTTGTAGACCGGCAGATAGAAGGTGAGCGGATTGGCCAGATGCGGTGCCACCTGCCGGGACACCGCACGGCGCTCGAAGTGGTTCTCCGCCACCAGCTTCACCGCGCCGGTCTGCAGATAGCGCAGCCCGCCGTGGAGCAGCTTCGAGGAGGCCGAGGAGGTGGCGCCGGCGAAGTCGCCGCCGTCCACCAGGGCCACCCGCAGTCCCGACTGGGAGGCATGCCAGGCGGTGGAGATGCCCAGAATGCCGCCGCCGATCACCAGGAGGTCGTACGTCGCGTTGGACAGTTGATCCCGGGTCTCGGCGCGGGTCGGCAGGGAACCGCCGGCCGGGTGCGTCCCCAGGGCGGGAACGCGCTGCAGGGTGCTCATTCTTCACTCCTCTTCGGATCTCACCGGCTCACCGGCGAGTCGGCCGACGATCGGTCAGCTGTCGTCGGTGTCGAGCCAGCCCATGGTGCGCTCGACGGCCTTGAGCCAGTTCTTGTACTCACGGTCGCGGGTGTTCGCGTCCATCCGCGGCGTCCACTCGGCGGCCCGGCGCCAGTTGGCGCGCAGCGCGTCGGTGTCCGGCCAGAAGCCCACGGCCAGTCCCGCGGCGTAGGCGGCGCCGAGGCAGGTGGTCTCGGCGACCATCGGGCGCACCACGGGTGCGTCGAGGACGTCGGAGAGCGTCTGCATCAGCAGATTGTTGGAGGTCATCCCGCCGTCGACCTTGAGCGAGGTCAGCTCGACGCCGGAGTCCTTGGTCATGGCGTCGCTGATCTCGCGGGTCTGCCAGGCCGTGGCCTCCAGCACCGCGCGGGCGATGTGCGCCTTGGTGACATAGCCGGTCAGACCGGCGATCACACCGCGGGCGTCGGGGCGCCAGTGCGGGGCGAAGAGGCCGGAGAAGGCGGGGACGAAGTACGCGCCGCCGTTGTCCTCGACCGACGACGCCAGGGTCTCGATCTCGGCCGCTGAGTTGATCAGGCCCATCTGGTCGCGCATCCACTGCACCAGCG
Organism: Streptomyces sp. NPDC102274; assembly: GCF_044766385.1. Classification (NCBI taxonomy): domain Bacteria; kingdom Bacillati; phylum Actinomycetota; class Actinomycetes; order Kitasatosporales; family Streptomycetaceae; genus Streptomyces; species Streptomyces sp. NPDC102274. The sequence continues at coordinate 89,750 of NZ_JBIWLW010000034.1, forward strand.
AGCCGGTGACGGCGATGGAGCCCTCCAGCGCGTACACCGCCTGCTGGTCCCCGATGCGGTAGCCGACGGTCGTCAGCAGGCCGTTGTACGAGTTGACCGGCTTGTGCGCGGTGTTCATCAGCATGAAGGTGCCGGTGCCGTACGTCGACTTGGCCTCGCCCTCGGCGAAACAGGTCTGGCCGAACAGCGCCGCCTGCTGGTCGCCGAGCGCGGAGGCTACCGGGATGCCGTCCAGGGCGCCGCCCTTGGCGTTCCCGTACACCTCGGCGGAGGAGCGGATCTCCGGCAGGATCGCGGCCGGAACCTCCATCGAGTCCAGGATCTTCGGGTCCCACGCCATGGTGTGCAGATTCATCAGCATCGTGCGGGAGGCGTTGGTGACGTCCGTGACATGCACCCCGCCGTCGGTGCCGCCGGTCAGATTCCAGATGACCCAGGAATCCATGGTGCCGAAGAGGATGTCGCCGCGCTCGGCGCGCTCGCGCAGTCCCTCGACGTTGTCGAGCAGCCAGCGGGCCTTGGGCCCCGCGAAGTAGCTCGCGAGCGGCAGTCCCGTCTCACGGCGGAAGCGGTCCTGGCCGACATTGCGGCCCAGTTCCCGGCAGAGCGCGTCGGTGCGGGTGTCCTGCCAGACGATGGCGTTGTGGACGGGCTCGCCCGTGTTCTTGTCCCAGAGGAGGGTGGTCTCGCGCTGGTTGGTGATGCCGATCGCCTTGACGTCGGCGGAGGTGATGCCCGCCTTCTCGATGGCACGGGCCACGACTTCCTGGACGTTCGTCCAGATTTCCTTGGCGTTGTGTTCCACCCAGCCGGGCTTGGGAAAGATCTGCTCGTGCTCCTTCTGGTCGACCGCGACGATACGGCCGTCGCGATCGAAGACGATGCAGCGGCTTGAGGTGGTGCCCTGGTCGATGGCCGCGATGAACGGCCCCGTCCCGTGGGAGGAGGTTCCGGTGGTGGTGGTGTCGCTCACGGTGTCTGCTCCTGTTCGATGCGGGGGTGAAGGGGGCTTACACGAGGGCCCAGTTGTAGAAACCGCCCGCCAGCGCGCCGCCGATCAGGGGCGCGACCACCGGGATCCAGGCGTACGTCCAGTCGGAGCCGCCCTTGTTCGGGAGCGGCAGGAGCGCGTGCACGATACGGGGGCCGAGGTCCCGGGCCGGGTTGATGGCGTACCCGGTGGGGCCGCCCAGCGAGAGACCGATGGCCACCACGGCGAAGGAGGTGATCAGGACACCGAGCGTGCCGAGACCGTTGCCCGAATTGTTCAGGCCCTGGGTGAGGATGGCGATGACCAGGACGAATGTGGCGATGATCTCCGTCAGTACGTTCTGCAGGGCGTTCCGGACCTCGGGTCCGGTGGAGAAGACACCGAGCACCGGCCCCGCCTTGGGCGCCGTCTTCTGGTCCACGAGCCCTTCGACCGCGGGCTGCGCCGCGAGGATCTCCGGGTCGGTCAGATGAGCCTTGAACTGGCCCAGGTAGGCCACCCAGACCAGGAAGGCGCCGATCATCGCGCCCAGCATCTGGGAGCCGATGTACAGCGGGACATCGGCCCACTTGACGCCGCCCTCGATCGCCAGACCGAGGGTGACAGCCGGGTTGAGCAGAGCGCCGGAGAGGGGGGCCGACATATACGCGCCGACCATGACGGCGAAGCCCCAGCCGAAGCTGATGGCGAGCCAGCCCGCGTTCTGTGCCTTGGACCGCTTGAGAACAACGCCTGCGACCACGCCGCCACCGAGGAGGATCAGCAGGGCGGTGCCCGTGACCTCACCTATGAAGATGTCGAAGTTGGACACCCGAGACTCCTTCGTCCAGGGAAAGACAAACCGCCGGCGCATACCAGTGGTCCGCGCCCTCGGGCGAGGGCTACCGGCCCTTGGCGTTGTCACACACTAACTTGTATTACCGGTAAGTGTTCGACAATGCCGACCGTTGAACGGCAGTTTTGCCCCGTGGTGCAGCGGCGTCAAGGGTTCAGTGGCCGAAACCTCGATCAGTACCGATGATCCGGCATTCGGTTCAGAACCGCCCGGCGCCGATATCCCTGGAAACCGCGCGGGCGCATTCACGGACCGCCGCGACCAGCTCGGAGCGGAGTTCGCCCGCCGGACAGAGCCGCTCGACCGCGCCGGTGATGGCGATGGCGCCCACCGGCATCCGCCGCCGGTCGTGAATGGGGGCGGCCACCGCGGCCACGCCCTCCCAGGTCTCCTCCATGTCCGCGGCCCAGCCGCGCGCCCTGGTCAGGTCGAGCACCGACTCGAACTCCACCAATTCGGTGATCGTCCGGGGGGTGAAGTCCGTACGGTCGCCCTCCACGGCCTCGGTGTGCGCCACCGGGTCGTACGCCGAGAGCACCTTCCCCAGCGCGGTGGAGTGCAGCGGCTGCATGGCCCCCACCTCGAGCACCTGCCTGCTGTCGTCCGGGCGGAAGACATGGTGGACGATCAGGACGCCCTGCTGGTGCACGACCCCCAGATGGACGCTCTCGCCACTGGACCTGGCCAGGTCGTCCGTCCACACCAGGGCGCGGGAGCGCAGCTCGTGCACGTCCAGATAGCTGTTGCCGAGGCGCAGCAGCTCGGCCCCCAGTTGATAGCGGCCCGAGGTGGCGTCCTGTTCGACGAAGCCCTCCGCCTGGAGCGTGCGCAGGATGCCGTGCGCGGTGCCCTTGGCCAGCCCGATCGAGGAGGCGATCTCGGACAGGCCGAGCCGGCGCTCGCCACCCGCGAGCAGCCGCAGCATCGCCGCCGCCCGTTCCAGCGACTGGATGTTCTTCGCCATCGGACCCGGACCTCCACTACGTTCGACAATGCTGAACACTATCGGTCGATGCCGACCTTCTCTCTCCATCGAGAGGATCTGTCAAGACCGCGCGCCCCGGATCTTCCCGTGGACAGGATGCCGTCCGCCCGCTGGGATGCCGCACCGGAACGGAGTCCGCCCGGCTACCCTTGCCGGGTGCGCCCTCCTTCAGCGGGCGCAAAGCCGACAGCCGTCGCAGCCCCGGGAGTACTTTCATGGCCTCGTCGCCGAGCCCCTCCATCGACAGCCGCACCCGCATCGAAGCCCTCCGCGAGGCGCTCGCCACCCGCGTGGTGGTCGCCGACGGCGCGATGGGCACGATGCTCCAGGCACAGGACCCCACCCTTGAGGACTTCCAGGACCTCGAAGGCTGCAACGAGGTCCTCAACATCACGCGCCCGGACATCGTCCGCAATGTGCACAAGGAGTACTTCGCGGTCGGCGTGGACTGTGTGGAGACGAACACCTTCGGTGCCAACCACTCGGCGGCGAACGAGTACGACATCGCGCACCGGATCGTCGAGCTGTCCGAGGCCGGTGCCCGCATCGCCCGCGAGGTCGCCGACGAGTTCACCGCCGAGGACGGCCGCCAGCGCTGGGTGCTCGGCTCGGTGGGTCCCGGCACCAAGCTGCCGTCGCTCGGCCACATCGCTTACGACGTACTGCGCGACGGCTACCAGCGGAACGCCGAGGGCCTCCTCGCGGGCGGCGCGGACGCCCTGATCGTGGAGACCACGCAGGATCTCCTGCAGACCAAGTCGAGCCTCATCGGGGCCCGCCGCGCGATGGACGCGCTGGGCGTGAACGTGCCGCTGATCTGTTCGCTCGCCTTCGAAACGACGGGCGTCATGCTGCTCGGTTCCGAGATCGGCGCGGCGCTCACCGCCCTGGAACCGCTCGGCATCGACCTCATCGGCCTCAACTGCTCCACCGGCCCGGCCGAGATGAGCGAGCACCTGCGCTACCTGGCCCGCCACTCGCGCACGCCGTTGATGTGCATGCCGAACGCGGGCCTGCCCGTACTGACCAAGGACGGCGCCCACTTCCCGCTCGACCCGCAGGGCCTGGCAGAGGCCCAGGAAGCGTTCGTCAACGACTACGGACTGTCCCTGATCGGCGGCTGCTGCGGTACGACGCCCGAGCATCTGCGGCAGGTGGTCGAGCGGGCCCGCGAGCTCACCCCCGCCGTCCGCGAGCCCCGCCCCGAGCCCGGCGCCGCCTCGCTCTACCAGACCGTGCCGTTCCGCCAGGACACCTCGTACCTCGCCATCGGCGAGCGGACGAACGCCAACGGGTCGAAGAAGTTCCGCGAGGCCATGCTGGACGGCCGCTGGGACGACTGTGTGGAGATGGCCCGCGACCAGATCCGCGAGGGCGCGCACATGCTCGACCTCTGTGTCGACTACGTGGGTCGCGACGGCGTCGCCGACATGAAGGAGCTGGCGGGCCGGTTCGCCACCGCCTCCACCCTCCCCATCGTCCTGGACTCCACCGAACTGCCCGTGCTGCGGGCCGGTCTGGAAATGCTCGGCGGACGTGCCGTCATCAACTCGGTCAACTACGAGGACGGCGACGGACCCGAGTCCCGCTTCACCAAGGTCACCGAACTCGCTGTCGAGCACGGTGCCGCCCTGATCGCGCTCACCATCGACGAGGAGGGCCAGGCCCGCACCGTCGAGCACAAGGTCGCCATTGCCGAACGCCTCATCGCCGACCTCACCGGCAACTGGGGGGTGCACGAGTCCGACATCCTGATCGATGTCCTGACCTTCACTATCTGCACCGGCCAGGAGGAGTCCCGGGGCGACGGCATCGCCACCATCGAGGCGATCCGTGAGCTCAAGAAGCGCCACCCGGACGTGCAGACCACCCTGGGCCTGTCCAACATCTCCTTCGGCCTCAATCCGGCCGCCCGTGTCGTCCTGAACTCGGTCTTCCTCGACGAGTGCGTCAAGGCCGGACTCGACTCGGCGATCGTGCACGCTTCCAAGATCCTGCCCATCGCCCGGCTGGAGGAGGAGCAGGTCAAGGTTGCTCTCGACCTCATCCACGACCGGCGGGCCGAGGGCTACGACCCCCTGCAGAAGCTCATGGAGCTCTTCGAGGGCGTCAACATGAAGTCGATGAAGGCGGGCCGTGCCGAGGAACTCCTCGCCCTGCCGCTGGACGAGCGCCTCCAGCGCCGCATCATCGACGGCGAGAAGAACGGCCTGGAGGCCGACCTCGACCAGGCCCTCCAGGACACCCCGGCCCTCGACATCGTCAACAACACGCTGCTCGA
>NZ_JBIWLW010000035.1:0-10644 GCF_044766385.1 Streptomyces sp. NPDC102274
GTGCACCCGGATTAAGTCTGCTATGTGCGGATAATCCAGGTGATCCACACTCCTGGGGGTCAAGGGGTCGCAGGTTCAAATCCTGTCGTCCCGACAGTGATGTCGGATATTTTCGCAGCTCAGGGGTCATCTTCGGATGGCCCCTGAGGCGTTTCACGGGAGCGCTTTGGGAGCGAGTGGGAGCCGGGCCGCTCCCAAAGCGCCGGAAGCTGGGAGCGACGTCAATCTACGGTTGATCGTGGGTCGCCCGATGGTGTCGCTCCCGGTGAAGATCTCTGCCGTTCGGCACCGCTGTGCTGGTCAAGTGCTCGGCTTTTCGACCCCTTGTCCGGGTTTTCGTCAAGGGGTCGTGCTCCCGCTCGACCCCTTGACTGTTTCCGGCGACCCCTTGACCACGAGTGCTCCCTGTCTCGGTGCACACTCCCTCCAGATCTTGAACGCGCCGAGTGGCATAGCGGCAGGTGGCGGGCGGCGCTGGCGGGGGAGAGGGGCGTCGTATGGGTTGACTTGGCCAGTGGGAGGCCGCTGTTGGTGGCAGTAGGGCGCTCCCCGCGGCCATCCCGGACACGCATTTCAGGCCCGCTCGTCGACGGCGTCGCGGCGGGGGCCAAGCATCGGCCGTGCCCTTGCCGATAACCTCGCGTGATCGTCCGGCGGCCGTCGTCCCCGGACTCGCCAGACATGTTGATGCCGTCGGCTACGACCCGGACTGGGGTCGGCCCACCGTGTACCCGGACACGATGGACTGGATGATGGTGCATGAGGTCGGCTTCTCGTTGTCGATGTTGCCAATTCTGCTCTGCGAGGTCCTCGTCATCTGTACTCACGTGTTCCTCGGCGGCGGAGCGGAATCGCGTGTCCTCGGCAAGGCACTCCTTGAGGGCTCTGGCTACTTGCCCCTGAAAAAGCCGGGGTTTGCGGTGGGTTGACCTTTGGCGAGAGCTGGTGCGGGCTGCTAGTGAGTCGGGACAGTTGATGCGGGTCATCGGCGGCCGGGGGTGGTGGCGGTGTTGCGGGTCACGGGAGCGCAGGACACATGGTGGCAGGTGTTGCCGGAGCAAGCACGGCAGTTACCTGCCGAGCTGGCCAGGATCGATGCATTCCTGGACGACGAGAGGTTCGTCGCCCCGTGGCGGACGGTGTTCGCCCAGAGGCTGGGCCGCCCGTCAGTCCCGGTCGAGACACTGCTGCGACTGCTGTATCTCAAACACCGGTACCAGCCCGGCTACGAAACGCTGTGCCGCGAGGTCGCGGACTCGCTCAGCTGGCGACGGTTCTGCCGCATTGCCCCGATCTCTCCGGTGCCCCGCCCGACCAAGTTGATCAAACTATTGCGCCGCAGCGGCCCGCGGGCCGTCGAACAGCTCAACGCCGCCCTGCTGGGCAAACTGGCCGAGGATAAGCTGCTGCGAGGCCGCAAGCGCGTCGACACCACCGTGATCGAGGCCGACATCGACCACCCCACATACGCCGGCCTGCTGGAACACGGAGTCCGTAAGCTGGGCCGGCTGGTGCGGCGGATCAAGGCCGCAGGCGCCGCCAAGCGCACCCGGTTCCATGACCGCAGCCGCTCGGCTGGACGGCGGCTGAAGGAAATCTCACGCACACTGCGACGGCGGACCGGCCAAGCCATGGGCAAGATCGACCTGCTCACCGGCGAGATCGCCGCGGTGGCCCGGGCCATCGTGAGGGATGCGGCCGCGGTGGAGCGCGCCGTGTGACAGCTGGTGATACGGCGAGGCTCCGCCGGAAGCCATCCTGACGCGACCCCTGCGCGGAGCCGTGAGACGACGAAGCCCTACCGGAGCGCTCCGGTAGGGCTTCGTCGTGAGATCGGCTGCGCCGGCGTGCACGATGCGGTCGGCGCTTCAGGCGGTCGGTGTCCCCGTGAGGCTCTCGGGGTGCGCCTGCAGCTCGGCGCGGGTCGGTCATGGCTGGCTTTCACAGTCCGGCCGGCCAGCTCCAGGCGTCGGTGTTCAGCTCGCGAGGCCCACAGTGCCCCTGCAGGCAGTCGGCCCCGCGCCGTAAGATCAGGGCACGGCGTCCCGGCGGCCTGTGTCGGGTGCGCGCTCAGCTGGGCCGCTGCCTCGTCCGGCCGTCTCATGAACAGGTTCGCGAGGGCGAGCATCTCCTGTGCCTCTTCGAGATCGTCGGTGAAGTGCGGGCCCTGCGATCTAGTGCTACTCCGCGTTAGTTCGTGGAGGGTGGTGTGGTCCAGGCAGTGGGGTCGTTGAGGTAGAGACCGCAGGCACAGTCGAGCGCCTCTTCGGGCGAGCCGAATGGCAGGCCGGAAGGCAGGAAGTTGTCCTGGTACTTGCCGCTGCTGGCGAGGTATATGGCAAAGCCCCAGGTGTGCAGGACGCCGGTGAAGCGCAGTCGGCACAGCGGCAGCGGTTCCTCATCGCCCGGCATTTCGCCCGCCACGTAGGCGAATCCGGTACGAAAACGGACCTGGACACCCGAGAGCTGGGGCCAGCGTTCCCGCGCGCGGTCGCGCAGTCGGACGCGGAGGTGGTGCTGCATGGACTCGGGCGGATTCTTCGGCACGGTCCCCATCCTGCCCGGCAACGATCGCGCTGCGCCATGATCACCTGTCATGGGTGGGGACAGGCAGGCAGTGCCGGTGGAGCTGGACGAGGCGTTACGAGCGCGATTGACACGCCTTGCCAGCTCCACGCGCGGGCAAGTACGGGCGGTGCTGCGCGCGAAGATTGTGCTCGCTGCCGCTGCGGGGGCATCCAACGCCGCCATCGCCCGCACGCTGGGAGTCAGCGTGAACACGGTCCGCAAGTGGCGAGGGAGGTTCACCGCCGCCGGGATGGAGGGACTCAAAGACGCTCCACGCCCGGGACGGCCCCGCCTTTACGACAGCCGGGTGCGGCTGGCCGTGGTGGCTTCCGCGACCAGCGCACCGCCCCACCCGGAGTCGACATGGACGCACCGGACCATCGCCACCGTGGTCGCGGAGACCACGTCCGCCGCCATCTCCCCGTCCCAGGTCGGCCGGATCCTGGCCGACCTGGACCTCAAGCCGCACAAAGTCCGCGGCTGGCTCACCCGCCGCGACAATCCCCAGTTCTGGGAACGGGCCGCCGACATCTGCAACCTCTACCTCAACCCGCCGAACAACGCGGTGGTGCTGTCCATCGACGAGAAGACCGCCATCGCCGCCCGCTCCCGCAAACACCCCGGCCGTCCCGCCGGACCCGGCCGGCCCTCACGCCAGGAATTCGAGTACATCCGCCACGGCACCGTCTCGATCAGCGCCGTGCTCAACGTGCGCACCGGCGAGGTCCTCACTCAGCCCATCGCCCGTAACAACGCAGCGACCTTCATCGACTTCCTGCGGATGCTCGAGCGGACCATCAACCCGATCCACGCCATCCACGTCGTGCTGGACAACGGCGCCTCCCATATCGCACGGACAACCAAGACATGGCTGGCCGACCACCCCCGCTGGCACGTGCACTGGACCCCGCCGCACGCGTCCTGGCTTAACCAGGTCGAACTGTTCTTCTCAGCCCTGACCCGCCGTGTCCTACGGCACGGCGACTTCCCCAGCCGCGACGACCTCATCGACAAAATGGACGCCTACGTGATCGCACACAACACCACTGCCAAGCCCTACCGCTGGACCTACGAGGCCAGCCCAGTCAAAGCCACATGACACCTCCACGAACTAACGCGGAGTAGCACTAGGGTTCCGCGGGGCTTGCGAGTTCATGGCCCGTGTCCCCGCGGTCGCCGGACACCGGCGGCCCGGCCGGGGCGCGGCGGTCCAGCAGGGTGAGGAGCGGCCCGGTCATGGCAGTGGTGACCAGGGCCATGACGACCATGATCGAGTACAGGTCCTGGTCGAGCAGGCCCAGTTGGAGTCCGACCGAGAGCACCACCAGCTCCGTCAGGCCCCGAGTGTTCATCAGGACGGCGAGCATCGCCGCCGAACGTGCCGGTAGCCGGCCGATCCGCGCGGCGGCGTAGGTGCCGCCGGTCTTGCCGACCACCGCCACCACCATGATCAGCACCAGCTCGACCAGCCCGTGGACGTCCAGACCGCTGAGATCCACCGAGAGGCCGCTGAGCACGAAGAAGGCCGGCATCAGGAGCGCGGAGATTTGTTCGGCGGACTCGCGCAGACGGTCGAGCGCCGACGGAGCTGCGGCGACCGGGGCCGCGGAGGTCTCGGTACCGTCGGCGGAGTTCCCGCGGTCGCGAGGGACGACGAGCCCGAAGAGCAGCGCACCGAAAATCAGGTGCATGCCCATGGCCTCGGTCGCGGCGGCCGAGAGCAGCGCGCCGACGATCAGTGCGAGTGCTCCGGGCCGCCAGGCCGTACGGGCGAGCAGCGGCCGTACGGCAACCAGCATGAACAGCAGATAGGGCACGAAAAGCAGAACGATCGCACGTCCGTCCGACACGAGCGCGGTGAGGGCGGCTAGCGCGATCCAGGCCAGTACGTCCACCGCCGCGGCGGACGCCATGGCGACGGTGCCCTCGAGGGTGCCGGTCAGGCCCCGGTCGGTGAGTATGCGGGCCAGGACGGGCAGGGCGGTGATGGAGAGCGCGAGACCGAGGAACATGACGGAGGCGGCGGAATCGCCGCCCGGGCTTTCCGGCGTCAGAAACAGTGCCAGTCCCGTACCGAGCAGGAAGATGGGGGCCGTGGCACCGACGGCGACGATGCCCGTAGCCCTCAACCGCCCTGACAGGTCCGTCGGTCGCAGGTGCAGGCCGACGCCGAACATGAAGAGGGCGAGTCCGATGTTGGCGACCGCGGAGAGCATCGGGCGTATGTCCGTGGGGAAAAGGAGTTCGCCGACGACACCGTGCAGGACGGTGGGGCCCATCAGCACGCCGGCGGCGATCTCGCCGACCACGGGCGGCTGACGCAGCCGGACGGCGATCCGTCCGGCGATCCGGGACAGCACGACGGCGGACGCGATCCCGATGAAGAGGTGGACAAGGTCTGGGCTGGTGCTCATGGCAGCTACCGGTCTTAGGCGAGGGGCAGTGTGTCTGCCCGACGGAATCGGCGGAAAGGGAAGTGCGCATCGAGCCGCGTCGACGGCAGCGGGCGGGGCGGACGCTGTCCGCGGCAGCGTGAGACGGGGCAGCGGCGTGCAGGCCCCGCGGCGCCGACCGCGCCTCATGGGGCGGCGATGTCAGGCCGCTCGCGGAGCCGGGCGGGGGCCGGGCCCGGCGGTTCACCACCGGGCCCGTGCCTCCCGCCGATGGAAACCACAGGTCAGGCGGTCAGTGCCTGGCGCCACCGTACCGGCGCGCCCACCCGCAGCACCGAGTTGCGGTAGATCCGCCCGGCGAGGATCATGCAGCAGGCCGTGACCACCAGCAGGATGCCGGCGGCGGTAAGCTGCTCATGCACTGTCGCCGTGCCCACCGAAGCCTTGAGCGGTATCAGCAGGCCGGAGAACGGCGGTATGTACTGCACGACCGAGACCCAGGGCGCGGAGAGATGGGCGGCGGCCGCCGTCGCCGCACCGACCGGCGCCAGGGCGAGCAGCATCACCGGTGTCAGCACGCCCTGCAGGTCCTCGGGCCTGGACACCAGTGATCCGGCCGCCGCGTACAGCGAGGCGAACATGGCGAAGGTCAGGAGGAACCAGAGCACCGTCACCACCAGGGCCTGCGGCCCCGGCATCGCGGTGGTCTGCTCGGAGATCACCGACTGCGCCCCCACCACCGCGCACAGCATCGTGGCCACCTGCAACATGCCGGCCGTGACGATGCCGGAGACCTTGCCCACGAGCAGTTCCAGCGGAGTGAGCGTGGCGAGCAGTACCTCCACCACCCGGGTGGACTTCTCCTCGACCACCCCCTGTGCGATCACGGATCCCTGATTGACGATCTGCATGAACAGCACGATGGTCAGGCTTGCCGCGGCGCCCAGTTGGAGCGTTCCCACGGACTTCCCGACGGTCACAGTGGTGGGTGCGGCGGCCGCGGTGTCCCGTGCCAGCCGCCCCAGATCCACGTCCTGCCGGAGCAGGGCCTGGTGGCCGGCCCAGGTCCTGGCCAGTGCGTCGGCGCCCGCCCGAGCCTGATCGCTGGTATCGGCGCGGGTCAGGAGGGACGCGTGGCCTCCGGCGACGACCACCGCCGCGTCCGCGTCCTTGCTCTCGACGAGCCTGCGCGCCTCTGTCATGCCGTTACACGACGTCACCCGCGCACCGGGCGGCGCGGTTCCGAGCGACGCGGCCGGTGTGCCGCAGACGGTCACGGTGGCGGAGGTGCTGCGCCCTATCAGGTTGAAGCCGATCACCAGACCGAAGGTGACGAGGGAGAGCAGAACCAGGCTGACGAGATAGCCTCTGGTGAACATCCGCGCCCTCAGTTCCCGGACGTAGACCAGGCGGACGCGGGTGGGGCGCAGCGAGTGCTGCTCGGAGCCGGGTCGCTTCATGCGGACACCTTGTCCAAGTCGGAGGTACGGGCCTTCCCCGGGGCCGGAGCGCCGGTGGCCGCGGAGCCTGCGGGCGGCGGGTCCCCGACCGGTTCGACCAGGTCCCGGAACAGCTCGACGAGGCTGGGTACGTGTCGCCGCATCTGCGTTACGGTGCCGTGCCGCACGGCCTCCATCAGCAGGTCGTTCTCGGTGTGGCCCACGGCGAGGTCGACCAGGACGCCCTGCTGGTGTGCCCGGAATCCGGCAGCCGCGGTGCAGCCCGCGGGCCAGTCCTCGCCGGCGCCCTCGACCTCGACGTACACCTGGCCGCTCGCCTCCGCGGGCCGCAGCTCATCGAGGGAACCACAGGCCACGCGGCGTCCGGCGCGCACGATCGAGACCCGGTCGCAGAGCTGCTCGACCAGATCCAATTGGTGGCTGGAGAAGAGAACGGGCACACCCTGTGCCGCCTTGTCGCGAAGGACGTCGCTCATGTCGTCGACGGCGAGCGGGTCGAGCCCTGAGAACGGCTCGTCCAGGATGAGCACTTCGGGATCATGGACCAGGGCGGCGGCCAGCTGGACGCGCTGCTGGTTGCCCAGGCTGAGGGTGTTCACCCGCTTGTCGCGGTGCTGGGTGATCCGCAGCCTCTCCGTCCAGCGGACCATCGCCTCACAGGCATCGGCATGCGACAGCCCGTGGAGCTCGCCGAAGTAGATCAGCTGCCGGGCCACGGTCATCCTGGGGTACAGCCCGCGCTCCTCCGGCATGTAGCCGAACCGTGCCGACTCCAGTCTCCCGACCGGTGCCTCACCCCAGAGCACCTGTCCGCGGTCCGGTGCAAGCACCCCGACGCCGATGCGCATGGCAGTGGTCTTGCCTGCCCCGTTGCCGCCGACGAAGCCGGATATCTCCCCCGGTTGTACGGTCAACATGAGTGAGTCCAGCGCCTGTTGGGATCCAAAGCGCTTCGACACTTCCTCGAGCACCAAAGGTTTCACGGGCCCTCCCCTTCCGTCTTCCTGTGCTGTTGATCTGTGCGCGGAGTCTAGTTTCCTGTCGGGAAAATACCTGCTACTTTCTCAACAGGAAAGTAGAAGTGCTCCTCAGGACGATGTGAGGGTCGATGGCGTACGACGGCAAGCGCGACAGGAACCCCTTCGATCGGCAGGCCGTGACGGCGGCCGACGCTCAAGCCGCGCTCGAGGACATCCGCAGACGGCAGGAACAGTCCGGTGTGGCCGAACTGCGGTTCGGCCTTTCCCGTTCCTCCCTCCTGACGGCGGCGCTGCTGCTGTTCATCTCCTTTGCGTCCTTCGACCTGCCCAATCCCTGGGGTGGTGCGGTGCTGGTCCCGGGGCTGCTGCTGGTGGCGCTGATGGTGGTCCGCCGCACGCACGGCGCCCCGGTCCGCAACAGGCTGGGCGCCGGAGCCGCGCTGGTGGGGCTGGCCTGCGGCATCGCCGCGTTCGGGCTGTTCCGGGGGCTGGCGGCGGCGCTCTCCTCGGGCGGGGTGCCGACACCGCATCTCATCGCCGCCGCGGTAGTGGTCGGGGCCTGCCTGCTGGTGGCACCCCGTGCTCGCAGGGCCGCCGAGGCGCGGCTGCGACGTCGGGCGGAGCGGCGGTACTGATGGACGCCGACTTCGACGCCTTCCTGCACCCGGCCCCACGACTGACGATCGTCGCCCTGCTGGCGCCCGCGGGATGGACCGAGTTCGGATTCATCCGGGACGCGATCGGCACGAGTGACTCCGCGCTGTCCAAGCAGTTGTCGGCACTCGCGGCCGAGGGGTATGTCGAGGTGCGAAAGCAGGTGGGTGTGGGCGTCCGGCGCACACTCGCACGGCTCACGCCGAAGGGGCGGGAGGCGTTCGCGCGGCACGCGGCGGCGCTGGAGCGGATCGCGGCGACGGCGCGCGCCGCGCGGCCGGCCGACTGACCACTCGTGACGTCCAGCTGACTCCGGAGGTCACGAGTGACTCCGATCCCCGGGAGACCCGCCCCGCGCGGGTCTGCCGCGGCACCGGGACGGGCGCGATGTGACTGAACGGGAAGTCGGGTACCGGCCCGTCCTTTTTCGCACCCATGTTCATGTACGGAAAGTTAATAATAGGGGACTCTTTGTGATGATCGAAGTGCGAGAGCTGACAAAATGGTACGGAAAGACCCGGGCGGTCGATGAGCTCAGCTTTCGCGTCGAGCCGGGGCGGGTGACCGGGTTCCTGGGGCCCAACGGCGCCGGAAAGTCGACGACGATCCGCGCGATGATCGGTCTCGACCGTCCCACCTCGGGCGAGGTCCTCATCGACGGCAAGCGTTACGAGGACCTGCCCCGCCCCCTGGCCGCCGTGGGCGCGCTGCTCGACGCCCGCGCGGTGCACAGCGGTCGGAGCGTGCGGGGACACCTGGCCGGTCTGGCCCGCAGCAACCGGCTGCCGCTGCGGCGTGTCGACGAGCTCCTCGAGATGGTCGGGCTCGCGAGTGTCGCGGACAAGCGGGCGAAGGGGCTGTCACTGGGCATGGCTCAGCGTCTCGGCATCGCCGCCGCTCTTCTCGGTGACCCTCAGGCACTGCTGCTCGACGAGCCGGTCAACGGCCTCGATCCGGAGGGCGTGAAGTGGATCCGCGACCTGATCAAGCGCATGGCGGACGAGGGCCGTGTGGTCCTGGTCTCCAGCCATCTGATGAGCGAGATGGCGCTGACCGCCGGGCACCTGGTCGTGATCGGACGCGGCCGGCTCCTCGCCGACACATCCGTGGAGGACTTCATCACGGGCAACTCCCGGTCCTACGTCCTCATCCGCACGCCCGAGCCCGAGCGCATGCGCGACCTCCTGGCCGCCCGTGGCGTCCACGTGGACGCCGGCCCCGACGGGTCACTCGAGGCTGTGGGCGCCGACCCGAGGGCGGTGGGCACCCTGGCCGCCGAGAACCGGATCGCCGTCTACGAGGTCAGTCCGAGGACCGCCTCTCTGGAGGAGGCGTTCATGCAGTTCACCGCAGATGCCGTCGAGTACCGCGCAGAGCAGGAGGCAGTGCGATGAGCAACGACCTGAACGCGGCCGTCGGTTTCGAGTGGTCCAAGGTGCGCACCCTGCGTTCCTTGCCGTGGAGCCTTGTCGTCTGCGTCGTCCTCAGCCTTGCGTACGCCGTACTCACCGGAGCTGTCGTGCAGCACCAGTACGCGGACAAGCCCGCCCCCTCGTCCTTCGACCCGATCTCTGCCGGATTCAGCGGGCTGCGGCTGGGGCTGATCGGGCTCGTGGTCTTCGGTGTGCTGGTCGTCACCAGCGAGTACTCCTCCGGGACGATCCGCAGTTCACTGGCCGCGGTGCCCCGGCGTGGGGTCTTCTACACGGCCAAGATGCTCACCGGCGGCCTGACGGCCGCGGCGGTGTCCGTCGCCGCCACGTTCACCAGTTTCCTCCTCGCCCAGGCGACCATGGGGGACGAGAGCGTGTCCCTCACCGACGACGGCGTGCTGCCCGCCCTGATCGGGGCAGTGCTCTACGCGACCATGCTCTGCCTGTTCTCCATGGGTGTCGCCGTCCTCCTGCGCTCCTCCGCGATCGCCATGGGCATCCTCGTGCCGCTCTTCTTCACGCTCTCGACGATCCTCACGAACGTCCCCGGCGTCGGAAAGGTCGCGCAGTTCCTGCCCGACCAGGCCGGCGGGCTGGTGCTCTACCGGCACGCACCCGAGGAGTACGTGCTGAACGCGTGGTCCGGACTCGCGGTCCTCGCGGGATGGACCGCGTGCGCGGCGATCGCCGGCTACCTGGCCCTGCGACGCCGCGACGCCTGACGGCACCGGTGCGGTCCGTGCGCCTCGCGCATGCGGACCTTATGCGCAGCCGATGCGCGCTCTCCCTCGTCGGCGATGCGGGAGTCGAATCTCGGCCTCCCATGATCGGTGCAGGCGCCGGTAACGAACGGCAGTTCGGCGCCCGCATCCATCACACAAGGGAGAACCTCCATGTACCAGGGCGACCTGTCCCTCCTTGAGGAGATCGAAGAGCAGGACTTCGACGGCGTTGCGTACGGAGCGTGCACCACGAACACCTTCTCGCTGTCGGACGCGCTGGGCAACAGCGGCGGCTGGTGCACCCTCACCAAGGAATGCCAGGCCAACTGCAACTGACCTTCGAAGAAGGCGAGAGAGGAAGCACCATGCCTAACGAGAAGAACATCCTCGGAGAGTACGACGAGGCGGAGCTCATCGAGCTGAGCGAGGCACGT
>NZ_JBIWLW010000035.1:10738-92625 GCF_044766385.1 Streptomyces sp. NPDC102274
GCCGACGTCACCGGTGGTACCACGCCGGTCTCCATCGCAATAACGGTGGCGGCCAGCGTCGCCTTCTGCCCGACCACCAAGTGCACCAACGCCTGCTAGCCGACTGACTGCTGTCAGGGGTGGGGAAGGAACGATTGTGCGTAACGACAAGGACATCCTCGGGGAGTACGACGAGGCGGAGCTCATCGAGCTGAGCGAGGCCGACGTCACCGGTGGTACCACGCCGGTCTCCATCGCAATAACGGTGGCGGCCAGCGTCGCCTTCTGCCCGACCACCAAGTGCACCAACGCCTGCTGAGTGCTCGGTAGGTCGGTGTAAGCGGGCGGGGTGGAATGGATCGAAACCTTCAAAGGTCCATTCCGCCCCGCTTCTGGGGGCCCCTTCACATCGCGCGCAGAAGGACAGCAATGAGATCTGCGATCAACCTTTATCCGGAGTTCGACGACACGGAGATCGGTGAAACGATCACGCCGCTCGCATCATTCGACGACCACGTTCTTGCCGTGGTCGCCGGTGAGCCGCAGAAGCCTGCCGCGGCATTCGCGCGGCCCGGGGTCGTCAAGGACTGGCTGACGCGACCGGAGGAATACCCGTTCCAGCACGTAATCAGGGCGATCGCGGCGGGTGCCGCGGACGGAGATCCGCTGGCCGCCTTCCCCGGCCTGTTCGCCGACCCCGACGACGCACTGGTCGAACTGCTCGGCAGGGCGGAGATCCGCATCCGCGAGATGTACACCCGTCCGCTGGTGGCAGCCGTCAACCACGCCCGCGAGCAGGGACTTCTCGAGGGGGACAGCCCCCAGGAGCGCTACCTGTACTTCGTGGACGAGGCGATCCGCAGTTCGTTCGCCGCCGCCGGAGGCCTCAGCTTTCCCGTGCTGCGGGATCTCACGCCGGTGGTGCTGGCCGGCGCCGTCGATGCCGTCGTCGAACTCTGCTCAAGGCTGGTGGCCGACCGGGAGGTGCTCCGTGACAGCTTCGGTCTCGCACCGGACGACCGGCTGGTCTCCTTCGGCGCCCCCGAGGGCGACACCCACCATCATGGCCGGGCAGTCTGCGTCCTCACCTTCGAGTCCGGCGAACGCCTGGTCTACAAACCGCGCGACGTGTCCTGCGAGGCCGCCTTCGTCCGGCTCGCGGACGAACTCAACACGGCCTTCGGCACCCGTCTCGTCACCGCCGAGGCACTCGCCCGTGACGGCTACGGATATGTCGAGTACATCGAGGCCGAGGACGTCTCCGACATCTCCGAGCGTTTCATGCGCGACAGCGGTGAACTGGCCGCGGTCCTCTATGTGCTGAACGCGCGTGACATGCACTTCGAGAACATCGTGCCGACCCGCCGCGGTCCCGTCCCGGTGGATCTCGAGACCCTTCTCCATCCGGAGCGGGTACACGACGGGCCGGTTCCGGAAGCCGAGGGGAACGCGTACGCCACGATTGGGCAGTCGGTCTACGGGGTGGGGATCCTGCCGCTGGTGATGGCGGGGAGGAAGGAGAACCGGGGCGGACATGTGGACCTCGGATTCCTCGGCGGGCCGGGACGCGGCACATCTCCGTTCAAGCAGATGAGTTTCGATGCGCCATACACGGACCGGATCAGGCTCGCCCTCAAACCGCAGGCGGTGCAGGAACGCAAGACCGTCGTCGGCGAGCGGACCGAGGAGGAGATCCTCCGCCTGGGCCGGGAGATGGCGGACGGCTTCACCCGGACGTACCGTGCGATCCTCGCGGCACCCGGCACCTGGACCACGCTGCTGCGCACGATCGTCGACGGCCTGCGGATCCGCTATGTCCACAACCCCACAGCGCTCTACTCCCAGACCCTGCGCATGACCACGGGGCCGAGCGCGCTCGACGACCCGGCCACCTATCTCGCGCTGCTCAAGCGCATCGCCATAGCCAGCAAGACCTCGGCCCGGCCGCTGATCGTGTCGGAGCTCCGGCAGATGGCCGAGCGTGACGTCCCGTACTTCACCGTCAGCGCCACCGGCACCCGGATCTGCGACGGAGACGGCCGAGAAGTGGGCGCCGTGCTCAGCCGCTCCCCGCTGGAACTCGCCCTCGGCAAGGCAGCCAGCCTCGGCGAGACCGATCTCGTACAGCAACTGCGGCTCGTCCGGTCGGCGTTCACCGCTCAGTTCCCGGACAACCACCTGTCTCCCGCACGGCACGCGGAAGCCCCCGCGGCGGACGGCAGTGCCGGCTCCGGTGAGCGTCAGGACCTCGTCTCCCTCGCGCGGGAGCTCTGCGACGGCCTGGTCGAGACCTCCCTGCCCGACCGCTTCGCGCACCTGCCCAGGACCTGGATCGGGCCGCTGGCGTCCGCGGAGGCGGACCGCCCCTGGCCGCCCGGCGTGCTCGGCTACGATCTGTACACCGGCCGGACCGGAATCGCTCTCACCCTCTGCGCCGCCGGACGTGTCCTGGACGACGAACGTTACCTGAGTGCGTCACGGCAGGTCTTCTCGGCGACCGCCGACATCCTGCACTCGCACCGCTACGAGTCCCGCAGCCTCCAGCAGGCCGGTTACGGCGGCTACACCGGCATGGCGGGCGTCCTGTTCTGCCTCTCGGCGGCAGGCCGCCTGGCAGGTGAGGACGACTGGTCGCGCGCCGCCCGGGAAGCGGTACCCCTGGTCCTCGATCAGATCCGCGCCGAGCCGGCCGACGGGCTCCCGCTGGACGTCAT
Source organism: Streptomyces sp. NPDC102274 (assembly GCF_044766385.1). Classification (NCBI taxonomy): domain Bacteria; kingdom Bacillati; phylum Actinomycetota; class Actinomycetes; order Kitasatosporales; family Streptomycetaceae; genus Streptomyces; species Streptomyces sp. NPDC102274. The sequence goes on from NZ_JBIWLW010000035.1 coordinate 13,432, forward strand.
CAGTGGTCTCGCGGGTGTGCTGAACTGCGTCACGGACATCGTGGGTCCCGACGCGCCCGAAACGGTCACCGAGGTGGCGCTCCTTCTCGCCCGGGCGATCCAGGGGGACGGGGCCTTCGCCCGGTCGGTCCTGGACCAGTCGGGGTTCGCCCATGGCATCAGCGGGGTCGTCCACGCCCTCGGCCGTGCCCATCCCCTGCTGCCGGCGGAACACAGGCCCCTGGTCGAGACGGTGCTGACCGCACTCGTCAAGCGGCTCGACGTGTTCTTCGACCCGGACGAGCGGAACTGGTCGTCCCGGGCCTCGGAGGAAGGAACCTTCGCGACAGGCTGGTGCCACGGCTCGACCAGTGTCGCACTAGCCCTGTCCACCTACGGGACCGTGCCCGGCAGCGAGGACGTCACGACCCTGCGGGACCAGGCGGTCAGCAATACGCTGCGTCTCGGTTTCGGCCGAAACCTGACCTGGTGCCACGGCGACCTGGGGAACCACGCGGCCCTGCGCTACGTAGCCGGCCCGGCCGGCACCCCGCTGCACGCCGAGGTGCGGGAGCAGGAACGCCGATGGCTCCGACCGGAGGTGTTCCGCCGCAAGATGGCCGACCCCGACAGCCGCTACGCGCACACCAACAGCCTCATGGTCGGCAGCGCCGGCCTGGCACTGCACCTGCTCAACCGGGTCGACCCGGACCTGCGCCTGTGCCCGCTCACCCTCACAGTGGGGGGGCGTTGATCATGACGACATCCCACCGGAAGAAGATCTCCACGGCACGCCGGGTACCGACCGTGACCCAGGTCGCGCAGACGGAGTGCGGTCTGTGTTCGTGCATCGCCCTGCTGCGGTACTACGGGCGCGCGGAGGAGATCGTCAGCGCCCGCGAGGTCATGGAAGCGGGACGGGACGGCCTGTCGGCCAGCCAGTTGGCGCAGTTCCTGGAATCACACGGCATGCGTGTCAAGCCGTACCGGGTCAGGAACGTGACCGCCCTCGAGAACTTCACCTCACCGGTGATCCTCTACTGGGAGAACTACCACTTCGTCGTCCTGGAAAGCTTTGACGGCCGGATGGCCGTCGTCATGGACCCCGCGGTCGGACGGCGCCGGATCAGCCGCGAGGAGCTGGAGAAGAGCTTCACCGAGATCGTCCTCGCCGCCGAGCCGGCCGAAGGGTTCGAGAAGAAGCGCGCCAGGCCGTTCTCCGAGTGGCGCAAGTTCCTGCTGCTCACGACGGACGCGAAGAAGCGCATAGGTCTGGTTGCTCTGCTGTCGCTCAGCGGGTACGGGACGGTTCTCGGCATTCCCGTCCTCACCCGATGGGCCGTCGACCGGTACGCCCATTGGAACGGACTCGGCGATTCGGCCGTCCTTTTGGGGGCCGTGCTGGCTGCCGCCCTGTGCTATTACGTGCTGCACTTGGCGAGGGTCATGCTGCTGTCCTCGTTGGTCGCCGTGCTCGGCAAGGACCTGATGAGTCAGACATTCACCAGGCTCCTCAACCTGCCGTTCAAGTTCTTCACCACACGGCCGCCCGGTGAACTGATCTACCGGCTCAACAGTGTGACGTCGGTACGCGACCTGATTTCGTCCCGGATGGCCCAGGGCGTGCTCGACGTGGGCACACTGATCTGCGTCACGGTGTACCTGCTGGTCACGGAGTGGCGCCTGGGCCTGGTCGCCGTCGGCCTCCTCCTGCTCAACGCTCTGTATCTGATGAAGACGCGGTACCGGGTCACCGAGGCGGTCGACTCGGAGATCGCGTATCTCTCCAAGAGCCAGGGAACCCAGCTCGACGCCATCGTGTCGATCCCGGCGATCAAAATGGGCGGCTACGCCGAGGAGTTCCTGACCGGCTGGAACGAGACGTACAGCAACTCGCTGGACGCGATGAAGACGCGGATGCGTCTCCAGCAGGGCCGCATAGCCGGACTGTCGACCACGACGCAGATGTTCGGGCCGCTGCTCCTGCTGCTGTACAGCCTCCACCTGGTCAGCCGCGGCGGCATCTCCCTCGGGGCCGCCGTATCGGTCCAGGCGATCTCCGCGACCTATTTCTCCCTGGCCAGTTCGGTGTTCCAGACGTACACCTCGTTCAACGAGGTGTCCCGGTACGTGTCCCGGCTGGCGGAAATCTCAGAAGAGGAGCCGGAGGTGCCCGGCGGCACCCGTACCGAGCTCGCCTCCTCGTCCATCAGCCTCAAGAACGTCAGCTTCCGGTTCACCAAGCACAGCGACCTGGTGGTCCGGGACGTCACGATGACGATCGGTGCGGGAGAACGCGTAGCCCTCGTCGGACCCTCGGGATCGGGAAAGAGCACCCTCGGCCGCATTATCTGCGGGCTCTACGGGGCCACGAGCGGAACGATCGAGTTCGGCGGCCACGACCTCGAGGAGTACGACAAGACCGCCCTGCGCCGCACCATCGGCTACATCCCCCAGGAGGTGCATATGCACAATCGCACCATTCTGGAGAACCTGACACTGGGTAAGGACCTGTCTGAGGAGTACGTCCGCGAGTTCTGCGACCGGCTGGGGATTCTCGACTTCGTCAACGACCTGCCCATGGGGTTCAACACCCTGGTCTCCGACATGGGAGCCAACTTCTCGGGCGGTCAACGCCAGCGGATCGCCATCGCCCGGGCCCTGCTGGGAAATCCGAAGATCCTGGTCATGGACGAGGCCACGGCGGCACTCGACAACATCAACGAACGCCGTGTCACGCGGGTCATCTCGGAGATCGGGGCCACTCAGGTCGTGATAGCGCACCGCCTGGCTACCGTGAAGTCGGCCGACCGGATCTACGTCCTCGACAAGGGTTCGATCACGGAAGCCGGAACCCACGAAGAACTTCTCGGCGAGGGTGACTTGTACGCGAATCTGTACGGTGAGGACCAGCGGGAGGAAACGCTGGTGGGGGGAGAACGCACGTGACCGACCCGCAGGTGGCAGTCATCGACTTCCTGCCGTTCTACAAGAACCGCATACCCCGTCAGGCAGTCGTGGACCGACTGCACGGCCCCCTGTCCCGGGTGTCCACGCCTGAGCACGAGGAAGAACTGACCGACCAGGTCTGGGAAGACCTTGTCACCAGCGTGGAGGGACACTCCCTTCGCGCGCTGATAGGGGAGTTCCACGAATTCCGGGGAGCGCGGGGGCTGCCCATGTCCGCGGAGAGCGACGAGGCGCTTCAGAAGTTTCACCGGCACCTGGACGACCCGAACAACTGCCGTGACATCCTGGCTCGTTACGAGGTGTTGCGCCGTCGGCTCACCGTGGTCCTGGACCACTTCCTCGACGCCTACGACGAGCTGTTCACGGCCTTTCACCAGGACCGGCCGCGGCTTGTGGCGGGCGGGTTGCTGGAGGACGAGAACGACACGCTCGTCTCTCTGATCACCACGGGCGGCGACCCCCACAACGACAACCGGCGCGTCGTGGGCGCGCGCCTCGCCGGCGGCGGAAAGCTGATCTTCAAGCCGCGCACCCTGGCGGCCGACGACCTCGTCCGGGACCTGTACGCCGCGGCCGAGCCGTATCTCGCCCACTCCCTCGACGGATGTGTGCCGGCATCGCTGACCGTCGGTGACCACGGATGGCAGCAGTTCGTCACCTCCCGCGCCATGACCGCGCCGGACCAGCCGGCCCGGTACTTCTACCGCTTCGGCGCGCTGTGCGCGCTCTTCGGCGCCATCGGCGCGTCCGATCTCCACGACGAGAACCTGCTGGCCGCCGGGGAGCACCCGTGCGCCATCGACACGGAGATGATGCTGCGGCCGGGCGCCGGGTCGGGGAACGACTCGCTGGAACACCGGCTGATCAACCACGTCGAGGTTTCCGTGGCGTCCACCATGCTGGTTCCGAACGTCAGACCCGAATCGCCGATCGATGTGATCATGGCGGGCGTCGGCGTCGGCGGCGAGCAGGTGTCCGGCAAACTGAAGAAGACCGTGATCCAGGACGGTGGCACGGACGCCGTCCGCCTGCGCTGGGAACCCGTTGTGTACCGGCACAAGGAGAACGTGCCGCGGCTCGGCGAGGAGAAACTGCCGGCCGTGCGGTACTACCGCGAGATCGTCGCCGGATACACCGACGCCCTGGGAGCCGTCCGGCAGCGCGAGGTGATCGAGGGCATCCTCGACCGGTACGCCGACCTGCCCGTACGCTGCCTGATCCGCTCGACGATGGTGTACGGCCGCTTCCTCGACGCGGCCACACAACCGCGGTACCTGCGCGACACCGGTGAGACCGAGCGCCTCCTGGGGCTGCTGAGGGAGTTTCCCCGGCATCTGACGCCCGAGGCCCGCGCGTTCGCGGGCGAGGCCGAGCGCACCGCGCTGGCCACCGGGAACGTGCCCTACTTCACGGCACGGGCCGGCTCCACCGAGCTGGCCACGAACACCTCCCGGCAGGAGAGGGCCCACCCGTCCTCACCGGCGGACTTCGCCCGGGCGGGCCTCGCGCTCCACGCCGGGCAGAGCGACGCCTACCACCGGTTCGTACTGGAGGAGTGCTTCGGCGAAATCGCCGAGGGGGCGCCGGACGTCATGTCCTCTCAGAGCGTCTTCGCCCCGGTCCTCCACACCGCCGCGGACGAGGCATGGTGGCCCCTCGTGGCCCGCACGCTTCAGGGCGTGCGGGTGACCCACCAGGACGAGCACGGTGCGCAGTGCGGCTGGATCGGCGGGGTGGGGCCCGACCGCGGGGTCCCCACCATCGTCCCGGGAAACTTCCTGTCGTTCCACGACAACGGAGGAATCGTCACCTTTCTCCAGGACGCCGCGCAGCACGACCCGGAGCTGGGAGAGCTGCACCTGAGTGCCGACCGCGGCCTGAGCGCACTTCTCGAGGTGTACGGGGAGGCGCTGCTGCGGGCCCCGGAGAGCGTGTTCACCGGGGCGGCCTCGCTGTTGCTCACCCGGCCTCGCCGACAGGACCGTGCCTGGGTGGCCCGGCTGCTGGAGCGAGTTCCGGAGCGGATCGAGGCCGGCACCCTGGAGACGGACCTGGTCAATGGTCCTGCCGGTTTCCTCATGGCCGTGCTGGCCCGTCTCGAAGCGGGCCAAGATCCCCTGATGGATGAGGCTCAGCTGACGCGTCTGTGCGACCTGGTGCTCGCACAGGCCGGGACGACGCTGGACCGCGCGTGGTTCGACGTGGCCCACGGCGACGTCGGCATGCGGTGGGCCGTGTCCCGGATCGGCCGGTACCTGGGTGACCCGACCCTGACCGACGCGGCCGCGGACTGGCTGACGGAACGCCTGGCCGACGGGGAGCTGCCGCCTGTACCGGGATGGTGCAACGGCAGCGCTGGGTTGCTGCTGGTCTCGGCGGAGATCCTGACGGCGGCGGGCCGGCCGCGGACACTCACCGACGGCCGCCTCGCGGAACTGGCGGACCGGGCCACGTCGCTGCGGGAGCAGAACCCGGTGGACCTGTCGGTGTGCCACGGCTCCAGCGGCGTGATTCAGTCGCTGATTGCGGCGAGCAGCCTGCTGGAGGACCCGTCCCTGCTCGAGCGAGCGGCCGACTACCGGGGCCGCGTGGCGCAGGCAGCCCGGGGCGAGCAGGGGTTCCACACGGGTTGTCCGGGGAGAACCTCGCTGCTGGGCTACATGTTCGGCTGGTCGGGCATCGGCCATACCGACCTCATGCTGAACAGGGCACTCGACGGCCATGCCCCGGCCTTCGTGCCGGTCGCGCTGACCGCCTCCGGCATGCCGGAGGCGTCGTTGCCGCGACCGCGCGGCGAGAGCGCCGTGACGGAAGTCCTGCGCTGACCACCAGAGACAAGGAAGAACCAGTTGTGAACCAGAACAAGCAGAACAGTATGGCGCCTGCGTTTCCCCTTTTCATCGGGGCTGTTGTCGCGGCCGTGGCCTTCAGCCAGGACAACTGGGGCGGTGCCGTGCTGGGTCTGGTAGCCGGCGCCGTCATCTCCCTGATCGTGTCGGTACGTCGACGGAAGCGGTAGCGCACGATGAAGTACTCGATATTGCTGCCGGTGGTACCGGCCCGTCCCGAGCAGGCGGTGCTGTTCGCGAACCTCGTGCAGTGGACCGTCGCCGAGCGCCTGTGGCAGGGGCAGTCGCTGGTCCTCGACTCCCACCACCTGGCCACCTGGCTCGCCGGAATCGGGGTGCGCGTCCCGACGGGGTTCGGGGTCTCCCTGATGCCGTTGCGGTCGCCCTACCAGGCGGCCTTCGAGGCGCGCTCGGTCGCACTCGCCACCGGGCACTCCGTGGTGGCCGGGTTCGGGCCGGGGCCCGTTTCCTTCCAGAGCGCTCTCCTGGGGCAGCCGTACGCCAGTCCACTGCGGGCCTCCCGGGAGTACGCGACGATCGTGCGCGCCCTGGTGTCGGGTGACGACGCCATGGTCGAGGGTGAGTACTTCTCGGTGGCCGCCCGGCTGCTGAAGCGTCCGGCGCCACCGGTGGAGGTGGGCCTCGGGGTGCTGCGCCCGAAGATGGCGGCCCTCGCGGGCGAGGTGGCCGACCGGGCCATCACCTGGCTTCTGCCGGCCGGTTACCTCGCCGAGACGCTGATCCCGGCGATGCACGGCGCCGACCGCAAGCTCGAGGAGCCCGTGCGAACCACGGCCATCGTGCCGCTGGCGGTCGCGCGCAAGGGCCGTGACGTCACCGCCCTGGTCGAAGCGACCTGCGGAAACCATCTGAAGGCACCCCACTACCAGGACGCACTGCGGAAGGCCGGAATCACCGTGTCCGACCAGGGCGACGCGCAGGATGCCGCGCGGGTCGTGGACGCGGGCGCCTTCCTGTACGGCACCGTGGAACAGATCCACGACCGGCTCGCCGAGTTCGCCGCTGCCGGGGTGGACGAGATCGTCCTCAACACGATCGGTGTCGCGCAGACGCACGGACCGAAAGCTGCTGCCCAGGACCTCCTGCAGATTCTCGGCAGCGCGACGGGTGTGTCGGCAGCCGATGTCGGACTGACCTGACGCGTGGCCGGCCGGGCGGCACCCCGCTCGCCCGGCGTGGCCCGCAGGAGCCGGTCCACCCGGCTGGGACGCGCGACCGAGCACGCGTCACCTTTTCCATGCTCTGATCACACAATTGTCCGTCAGCAGAGAGGGCGAAAGCGCATGTCCCGCACCGAGAACGTCGATGTCGTCGTCGTGGGAGGGGGCCCGGCCGGCTCCACGGTCGGAAGCCTGCTCGCCAAGGCCGGCCACACGGTACTCATCCTGGAACGGGAGACCTTCCCCCGTTACCACATCGGGGAGTCCATGGTGTCCGGCATGGCTCCGCTCATGGAGGAACTGGGCCTCGTAGAGGAGCTGGACGCGCGCTTCCGGCACAAGAGCGGGATCAGCCTGCGGTGGGGCAGGGACCCCGAGCCCTGGCGCAGCGACTTCTCCGCGGCCTTCTCCTCGACCGGCAGCCACTTCACCCACGCCTGGCACGTCACGCGGAGCGAGTTCGACGAGCTGATGCTCGACAACGCCCGGAAGCTCGGCGCCATGGTTCACGAGGCCGCCCAGGTCACGGAGATCCTTCGGGACGAGACCGGCAGAGTGACCGGGGTGGCGTACACGCAGGACGGTGAGACCCATCGGGCCACCGCCCGCTTCGTGGTGGACGCCTCCGGCCAAGGCCGCCTGCTGACCCGTCAGCTGACCCGGACCGAGTGGCAGGAGGACTTGCGCAACGTCGCGGTGTGGACCTACTTCGACTCCTACACGCCCATCGAGTACGAGGACGACATCCTTGTCGAGGCCATCCAGGGCGGCGGCTGGGTATGGGGCATTCCGCTCTCGGACACCAAGCTGAGCATGGGTTACGTGCTGTCCGCCGAGAAGCTCTCCGAACAGACCCGTGGCGGCCGTACTCAGCGGGATGTCTTCCTCGACTGCCTGAGGGGCAGTCACGTCGCGAAGACGATGGTCGACGTGGAGGCCCTCGGTGAACTGAGCACCACGCGCGACTGGTCCCATGTGTGCGACACGTTCCACGGCCCGGGCTGGGTCGCGGTGGGAGACGCCGCCGCGTTCATCGACCCCCTGTTCTCCTCCGGCGTGTGGCTGGGCACCTCCGGGGCCTGGCTGGCCGCCCGGGCGCTCGACGCCGCGTTGGGGGACGAGGAGCAGGAAGAGCAGGCTCTGGAGCGGTTCGACTCCCTCTACCGCCAGTTGTTCAAGGACATCCTGGCTTACGTGCGCTTCTTCATGGACCCGACCCGGCTGCGCGAGGAGTACGAGGAGCGGGCGCGGGAGATCGGGAACATGGTCACGCAGAGTTCGCGTGTCGGGTTCGTCTCGATGATCTCAGGCGTGAACGCCGTCGCGGATGTCGTGGACTTCGACCCGATGAGTGTCGAGGATGTCGAGGGCGTCATGCAGGAATGGGACGAGCAGACCATCACGAGCCAGGAAGCCGGCGAAGGTGACGTGAGCGGTCCCCTGCTCAGGAGGTGAACGCGTCCCAGGAGGCGTGCCCGGAGCCCTGACACCCCGGGGTGCCGCGCCGCCCACGCTCGGCACCCCGCTTCCCGTCCGATGAGAGGATCCAGCTTTGTCTGAAGAAGTCTGTCGGCCCGCCATCGTGGCTCCCCTCGTGACGGCGGCCATGTTCCTGTGTGCCGTGACCGCACAGGCCGAAGAGAGTGCCGGTCCTCCGGCGGAACCGGTCGCGTCGGACTTCACCTGGCCGAGTCCGCCGGGTGCGCCCTCGCCCGTCCTGGGGGACTGACACCGGGCGACAGCGCCCCCTGTGCGTCCGGCGCAAAGAGGGACGCAGGCATGGGTCGACCGGTCATGCGGATCGCACATGGCCGACCGACCCGTACCTGCGTTCCCGTGGTCCGGTTCGTCGGACAGCGGCGGGCATCACCGGGCGAGCGGCTCCCCGGCCGCCGGCACCGTGTGGGAGGACATCCGTCCGGTGCGTCAGATCCAGTGCCTGCGAGTCGCCTGCACGCCTGCCGCGAAACGGCTGGAGACGCCGAGCCGCTCCATCAGCGCGGCTAGTTTCCGTCGCTCCGTGCGCACGCTGATTCCCAGTGTCCGTGCCACCGCGCTGTCGGTGAGCCCTTCGGCCAGCAACTCGAGCAGCTTGCGTTCCTGGGGTGTGATCTCGTCGGGCATCCTCTCGAGGGAAGTGGCTCCCTGGCGAAACCAGTTCGCATGGTCCCAGTACGCCTCGAACAGGGCCCGCATGGCCAGGACCACCGGCCTGCTGCTGAAGAGCAGTGTCGAGCCCGAGCCCTGCCCGGGCAGCCCACTGACCACAGCGGCCGTCGTGTCCACGATCAGCAGCCGCATCGGCAGGGAAGGGGTGGTACGGACCTCGCAGTTGTGCTCGACCATCCACTGGGCGTGCGACCTGGTGACGCGATCGCGCATGATGCTGTCGATGTAGATCGAACGAAAACGCACGCCGCGGCCGAAGGCGCGCTCGTTCAGCTGCCTGGCGGCCTCCACCGACTCCTCGGTCAATCTCCCCGCGGGGTGGAAGGCCAGGCTTTCCTGCTGGCAGGACTCTGCCAGGGCCTCGATGCGTGTACGGATGTCGTCGATGTGGTGCAGTCGCTCGATGCCGTCACCATGGGCCGATTGCCCGGCAGCGGCGTATTCCGCGGCTACGGCGTTGAGCACCGTCGTGTTGTGCTTGATGCGGTGTTCTCGCCATGCGAGCTCCTGCTGCTCCCGCTGGAGCAGGACTCTCACCCCGCGCAACGGGTCCACGGCTCTCAGCCCTCCGGGCGAGTCCTTGGAGGGAGCGAGCAGCGACAGGTCGGTGAGCCGTGCGATGGCCGCCTTGACGCTGCCGTCGTCGCTGCTGCTCAGTTGGGCCAGCTCGTGCGCGTCCTGTTCGTTGTGGAACAAGAACGCGCGGTACACCCGGAGTGTCTCCTGGTCAAGAGTTAATATATCCGCCAAGTGTTTTTCCCCCTTTGAGTCGCCCTGGGCGCTAATGCGCGTAGACCACGCGCCCTGGACCGGGGACACCAGCTGGTGCGTTCCTGGTGGTTTTCCTGTCAACAGTCTGCATGATCGTCATGATAGCGACTGATGTCGTCCGGCGTGGCTCCCGGACGCCCCGTCACTTCCGTGCCTTGCGGTCCGGAAGGACAACGGGAGTTGGCCGAAAGGTACTTCCGCCGCCCGGCAGCGGGAGTTGGCCGAAAGGTACTTCCGCCGCCCGGCAGCCGTCGCGAGCGGTACCGGTTCGTCCTGTCATGTCCTGGCTCAAGGTGGCAGCAGGCTGCCTGGCAATTTGCTGACAGATCCTGGATGCGGACAGGCGGGATACCAGAATGATTTCCTCTCCTCGGTCGCCGGTGCCGCCGGAGGAAGGCGAAGCGGCCGGAGCGAAGGGGGCACCACCGGCTCGATGCCCTCCCAATGACCGTTGGAGACACACGAATTGGAGTCGAGCCATGTTCCTGGCAGGCGCGCTCACCGTGACCTTCACTCCGAGCTCCCCGTGACCGGTCGGGTCGCCGGCCGCCGGCCTTGGCCGTGCGCCTCGCACCGCCGGTGATCGCGGGCGACGACGTGAACACCGGCGCACGCCGCGCCTGCCCGTGCCGGTCCGCATCATGGCCGGCCAGGCCACCGGGGCCCGGACGGCCCGGCTCTCCGCAGGTCACGCCACGGGCAAACTGAACAGATCATCACATCGAGGAATTGTGGGGGACAATTATGGCCTCGTTCATGAGACGCTGCTCCGTTTTATTGACATTTCTTCCCGAGAGGAGGGCGTTGTCCACAGCCGCGTGCTGTCCGCTCCTATGAAACGGGTAGGTGGCGCGATGCTGTTCAGAATTCTGGGACACCTCCGAGTTGAGGAAGAGGTCGAGGTTCGTTCCCCCACGCGGCGGGCGATTCTCACGGCCCTGCTCCTGCGGTCCGGTCACCCCGTCGGAATGACGGAACTGGCCGAAATGCTGTGGGACGATCCGCCCTTGTCGGCCAGGGCGAACATTCGCAGTCACTTCACCGGACTGCGGCGCGATCTCGACCAGGCCCTGCCGGGGCTGAGCCACAGGATCAAGACATGCCGCGGCACCCAGAGTGGCTACAGGATCGAGGTCGGGCCGGGAGAGGTGGACCTGCCCACGTTCGTCCAGTCTTCCAGGCAGGGCCGCAACTACCTGGCACGGGGCGAGGTCGAGAGGGCCACTGCCGTCCTCGAGGATGCACTGGCCCTCTGGCGCGGTCCGTTCGGGCAGGATCTGCCGATGACGCGCTGGTTCGACGCACACGCGACGGGACTTCGCAACGGGCGCCTCGACACGTACGAGGACCTCTTCACCGCGTTGCTCATCGCGGGCCGGACCGAAATGCTGTCCTACCGCATCGAGACGATCATCGCGGAAGCGCCGTACCGGCAACGTCTGTGGGAGCTCCTGGCGGCCGTGTACTGCGTCCAGGGCGACTCGGCAGGGGCCTTGAGCGTCCTCAGGCGCTGCAGGACGGTCCTTGTCGAGGACCTGGGCCTCGACGTGCCTCCGAACGTCGAGGCCATGAGGGGGGCGGCGCTCACCTGGGACGGCGACGAGGCCCTGCGCCTGGTCGCAGGCGCCGCCTCGTGCCGGGCTCAGACCACGGGGCGCGGAGTGGGCCCGGGACGCGAGGAAGGCCGGGCACTTCCGTCGATGCCAGCCCAGGCTTCTTTGCCGGGAGTCGACAGGGTGAAATTCCCGACTGTGATCGGCCCGCCCGGTATTTCGTCCGCCGACTTCCCACGACGGAAAAGGGGGTTGACGCCCCTGTAAACGCTCGGCCTATGTTCTCGCTGTGACTTCGGCCCAAAAGTACTCCACCGCATAGAAGCGCTTTTCTGCACAGGGACTTCCATTGTCCCGAGGTGCCGAATGGAGAGCCGAGGGCCAGGCCGACGGGTGGGATGCTGCCGCTGCGGTCTTTTCGAAGTTTTCGAACATGGTGGCGCACGGCGCCGGTCCCATTTCCCGCAACAGTAGATACCGCAACCGGCCGGTCGTGCGCCGATGGTGAATCACGGAGGAGCCATGGAATACCCGAGAGACCTCTCGGATGCAATAGACGAATTCGTCTCCACGCTGATGGCCGACGACTTCCTGTCGAAGGTCTACCACCGCGAACACCGCGTGTTCCCCGGGGCCGCGGAGAAGATCAGGAGCCTCTTCGGCTGGGACGACCTGAACGAGATTCTGGAGACACATCAAGTCAGATCACCGCAGATGCGGTTGTCGCGGGACGGCAAACAGCTTCCCGAGGCCTCCTACATGGAGGCGCGCGTCGCCCGACGCGGACGCCGGCGAATCCGCGTCGATCCGGCAAAGCTGCGAGCGGCGTTGCACGCGGGCCACACGCTCGCGATGCGGTACGTGGACGAGATCCACCCCGGTCTGTCGCAGCTCTCCGAAGCCTTCGAGCGCAGGCTGCTCAGCGACTTCGAGTTCAACCTCTACGCCTCCTGGGCGCCCACCGGCGGTTTCAACGCCCACTGGGACAACCACGACGTGTTCGCCATCCAGCTCCACGGCAGTAAGCGGTGGCGCATCTTCGGGCGCAACGAATTCTCCATGCACCCGAGGGACTCGGCGATGGGTACGCCGCCCACCGAGGTCGTCGACGACCTGGTGCTCTCCCCCGGCGACGTGCTCTTCCTGCCACGGGGCTACTGGCACGATCCGGTGACCGAGGAGGGCCCCTCCCTCCACATCACCGGTTCGATCCCCTGCACCACCGGCCTGGACCTGGCCCGCTGGCTGCTGGACCAACTCCGCGAGGACGAGACCATGTGCGCCGAGCTGTTGCGCTTCGGTGACCCGGAAGGCCCGCGGGAGGTGCTGCGGAAGGTGCGGGAGCGGCTGGACGGGGCGCTCGGGGAGGAGGACCTGCTGAAGCGGTTCTTCGCCGTCCAGGACAGCGCACAGTTCGGGAGGTTCCAACTCGGCCTCCCGGACGTCGGCCCCCCGTCCGCCGCGCGGAGTGGTCCTCCGGCAGGGCTGTGACACCGGCGCACCCGTCCTGATTCTGGACCCTCGCTCGGTACTCCATGACACAGGTCGTAGAAACCGTCTTTGGGCGTCCAGCTGGTCCAGGACAGTCCTGAAAGCCCAGGTCAGGCTCCGCTCGGTCAGCGGAGCCTGACAGGACATCTCCGTGTCGCCCGACCAGACGATGTCCCCGTCGGGCTGGCAGCAACCCCTGGCACCGTAGGCGGTTGTTGTTCCGAGACACGTGGCGGACGCCGCAGCTCTGGCGCAGGCACGTTCCGATGTGAGGTGTGCGAGAGCAGCGGGAGGGAAGTCCAGACGTTCATTCAGGGCGTCAGGGAAGACCGGTTCTATGCTCCTCTTCTGCTTTCCCTCATGGGTTTGCGTCCGGGTGAAGTCTGCGGACTTCGATGGGAAGATGTCGGCTTGGAGGATGCCACGATGACCATTGCCAATGCGCTGACGATGATGGGCAATCGGTATGTGGTGGAGAAGGGAACTTAATTCCCGGCCGGAGAGCGCGATATTACTTGGACTCCGGGTACGTCGTGGTGCACGAGACCGGGGAACCTTTCAAGATCAAGCAACTCCGCAGATGCGCATACCGGCTCATGGAAATCCTTGGTCTCCGCCGAGTACGCCTGTACGACGCTCGCTCGTCCTGCCTCACATATCTCGCCAACAACGGCGTGCCGGATCACATCCCAAGCGTGAGTCAGGAGGCCGGGGGCGAATTTCCCAGCCGTATGAAAGCCACGTTCGAGGTGGATCCGGACACCGGCTGCTGGTCGATGAGACGCCAAAAGTATCTACTGCTGGCAGAAAGCAGCATCCTCATGGACAAGGATGCAGGAGGAGGAGGATGCGCTGCGGGAGTTCGCGGAGCAGCGACTGGCCTTGCCAGTTACTCCGCCGAGTCAGATGACCCAGCGGTTTCAGCGGCATGGGCATTCTGGTCGAGAAGTTGCCGACTCGACGGACGGGCACGGACGTTGTTGCGAAGCTCTTACCCCGGCTACAGTTGTTGCGGGACAGGACGTTCGCGACGCCCTGCTGGTGTGTAGACCCACCGCTTCCATGAGGGTGATAAGCGGCAGTCAGCCGTCCAGATGTCGGGGTGCCTCGGAGAGGGCGACCTCAGGTTCCTGTTGATCGGAAACTTGGTTGTACAACAGTCGTAGCGCGTCGGTCGAGGCGCTGTCGTTGGGTGTATAGACCTCAAGCCGGTGGTCCGGGCTGTCGGGCTGGAGCCACACCTGGTAGTCGACGTCGACCCCTCCGACGGTCGGGTGTTGCAGGCCCATAGTGCCCACGGTGCAATCCGCGACGTCGCCTTTGGCCCATAGCGTGGCGAAGTCGCGGCTCTGCGTGGCGAGTTCACCGATCAGTTCAGCCAATCGGGCGTCGGTGGGGTACCTGCCCGCGGTGAGCCGCAGGTAAGCGACATGGGTTCGAGCCAGTTCATCCCAGTTTCGGTGCAGGTCGCGGGTGAGAGAGTCGAGGAAGAACATCCGGGGATGGACGGCCGTCGCGCGAGATCGTGGGGCGCGTCGAAGGCGACGTGTTCTGCAACGAGGGCATTTCCAGTGCGGTTCCAGGCCAGCACGTCGCCGCGGCGACCAAGTACGACGGCCGGCGTGGTTCCACCCACGGACGCAAGGAGCGCCAGTACTCGTGGGTGCGGTCTTTCATGGCGGGGACGGACCAGGCGTGATGTGGTGGGCTGACGGGCGAGGTTGTGTAGGTGGGCTGTCTCGGCCGGATCGAGCTGGAGCGCGTTGGCGAGCGCGTCGAGGACCTGTTGGGAGGCTGTACCGGCCTGACCTTGTTCCAGCCGTGTGTAGTAGCCGGCGCTCACGCCGGCGAGCTGCGCGAGCTCCTCACGACGCAGGCCCGATACTCGGCGAGCGGTGCCGTAGGTGTGCAGTCCGACGTCGGCGGGCGTGACCCGGCCGCGGCGGCTCTTGAGATATGCCCCGAGGTTCTCCAGCTCCATGACTGCGAGCGTAGGCGCGACGGTCCCTGTCTGGGTGTCCCTGGGAGGTGTACCCATGACACGGGTCTGGTTGCCGAGCGGCCGGCGCCGCACCGTCAGCAGCATGAATGATCAGCGTGTTTCTCACTCACCCGGTCTGCGGGAGTGGCTCGGTCTGTTGGTGGTACTCGGGCCTGTACTGCTGGTCGCGATGGATGGTTCGGTCCTGTTCCTGGCCATGCCCAAGGTCGCCGAGGAACTGTCTCCGACTGCCGATCAGGCGTTGTGGATCCTGGACGTCTACGGATTCGCCGTCGGGTCGTTGCTCATCGCGTTCGGGAACATCGGCGACCGGTACGGTCGGCTGAAGTTGCTGATGACAGGCGCGGCGGCGTTCGGCGTCGGCTCGGTGGGAGCGGCGTTCGCAACCGGGCCGGAACTGCTGATCGCCTTCCGGGCGCTGATGGGCGTGGCAGGTGCCACTCTGCTGCCGTCGGCGCTGGCGGTACTCAGCGAACTGTTCACCGACCCACGTCGGCGAGCGCAGGCGATCGGGATCTTCGCAGCTACCTTCGCTGCCGGGTTCGCAATCGGCCCGGTCATCGGCGGACAACTGCTGAGCTGGTTCTGGTGGGGATCGGTCTTCCTGATCAATCTCCCTGTCGTCCTGCTGTTCCTGGTTCTTGCCCCGATCCTGCTCCGTGAGGTGCGCGCCACCCGAAGCGGCCGCATCGATGTCTTGAGCGTTCCGCTCTCCGCTGCGGGCATCCTGCTGACCGTCTACGCGATCAAGCATGCTGCCGTGGAGGGGCCGACCGCGACCGCGGTGGGCACGGGGATCGTCGGCATCGTCACCCTGGGTTGGTTCACCCGGCGGCAACTTCGCCTTGAGTTCCCGCTGATCGACTTCCGTCTCTTCCGCGACCGGGTGTTCACGATCGCGGCCATCACCGGGCTTCTGCCGCTGGCAGCATGGTCGGCAGTGGCCTACCTCGGCGGCATCTACCTCCAGTCCGTTCTTGGGCTGTCCGTCCTGGACGCGGCTCTGGTCGCGCTCCCCGGCGCCGCTGTGCTCACCGTCACCTGCATCGTCACACCGGCACTGGTCGCACGTATCGGCACACGCGCAGCGCTCATCACCTGCCACTTCTTCATCGCCGCAGGTCTTCTCCTGCTGTTGCCCACCAATGTCGCCGGCGGGATCGATTGGTACATAGCGTCCACCGTCATCGCCGGCATCGGCTACGGCATCTCCTTCAGCGTTGTCGCCGACACCGCCGTCGCCGCAGTTCCCGCAGAACGTGCCGGGTCCGCCGCAGCGATCGCCGAGACCAGCAACGAGATCGGCAACGCCCTCGGCATCGCACTCCTCGGCTCGCTGGCTGCCCTGATCTTCCGGCTCCAGGGACCTGACCTCGCCGACACCCTCAACGAGACACTCCGGATCCCCGGACTCGCGCCCGCCGTGATCGGAGACGCGAAGACCGCCTTCGTTACGGGTCTGCACGCCGCTGCCGTCATCGCAGGCATCCTCCACGGCGCACTCGGTGCATTTGCCCTGCGCCGGATACCGAGAACCCTCCTCGGCACAGGCGACGCCAGCACGGAGCCTTTGGCTCAGGACGCGGTCGATGGAAGCAGCGTTCGATGACCCATGCCAACTCCCCGCTCATGAGGGGCTCGGGGCTACTGGTCCGGCTCCGTGGGCGAATGGAGCGGCGTGTACAGCCATGCGGTCCCACCCGCCCACTCCTTCCAACCGTTGACGTGAATGCCCCGGAACGTCTCACGGTGGGTAGCCAGGTTCCCCCGCAGCCGGGCCCGGTCCGAAAAGTACGAACCGGGGCGCGCCCGGCGTGGACGGCGTGTCCGTCGACGCGGTGGCCGCTGCCGGGGTGGAAGAGTTCCTCCAGGGTCTGTCGGAGCGGTTGCGGACGCATACGTATCGTCCGTCGGTGCTGCGGCGGGTCCAGATTCCCAAGCCGTGGCGGCCGGGGGAGTTGCGGCCGCTTTCGACCCACCGTGGCGGACCGGGTGGTGATGACGGCCGCGAAACTGGTTCTCGAACCGGTCTTCGAGGCTGGGTTCACCGGCCGGCGCGGGCGGCATCGACCTGCCCGGCACCGTCTTGACCGATGCTTGCCTACCCTGGCGCAGGGCCCCGGCCCTCCCTTTCCACCGCCCGCCGTGCCTCGGCCACCACTTCGGGATCGGTGACGAAGTGGGTGTCCTGCTCGGCCGACGCGCCCCCGGCGCCGAGCGGTACCCAGCGGCCTCCCCGCCGGGGCAGCGCCCTGGTCTTGGCGGAGAGGTGGACGGCGGAGGCTCCGGCGGAGGTCAGGGCCGGGATGTCGGCGGGGCGAACCCCGCCGCCGGCCATCACCTGCACCCCGGCTGCGGCGGCGGCCATCGCGGCGATCGCCTCCAGCCCCTCGGCCGCGGTGGGGGCGCCGCCCGAGGTGAGGACCCGGGTGAGGCCGAGCGAGGGCAGCAGTGCGGCGGTGGCCACCGGGTCGGCGGACTGGTCGATGGCGCGGTGCAGTGTGATGTCCACCGGGCGGCCCGAGGCGCGGGCCGCTTCGGCGAGCCGGGCGACCGCCACGGTGTCCAGGGCGCCGTCGGCGGTCAGCGCGCCGATCACCACGCCACAGGCGCCGGAGGCGATGACGGACCGCACCTCGGCGGCCATCAGCGCGATTTCCTCCGCGTCATGGACGAAGTCGCCGGGCCGGCACCTGACCAGCACCTGCACCGGCAGCCCCTCCCGGGCGACCGCCTCCACCAGGGCTGCCGACGGGGTCAGGCCGCCCAGCTCCAGGGCGGCGCAGAGCTCGACCCGGTCGGCGCCGTTCTCCCGGGCGGCGCGGGCGCCGGCCGGTGAGGTGACGGCGATCTCCAGGGCGGGTCGTGTGGTCACTCGTCGTCCCCGCTCAGGGGCTGGTCGGAGGCGGGGATGAGGCGTGCCGACAAGTCGGGGTCGGTCATCTCGCGGTCGAAGGGGAACATCGGGCGGCGGATGCGGTGGTGGCCCAGGCGTACCAGGTCCTGGTCCACACCGCCGGGGGTGAGCGCCATCTTCCAGCCGACCGACATGTCGAAGAGCTCGGGCTCCAGGTAGCCGATCTTCACGATCACGATGTCGGCGCCGCGCGGGTCGAGGTCCAGGTCGGTGAAGTCGTGCTCGTGGTGGTAGGGCTTGCGGAGCTTGGTGAGGATCGCGTACACGCTGCCGACACGGATGACGACCTCGGTCCCGGCGTCGCGGTCGCCGTGCCGGATGGCGTGCACCACACCGGTCAGGGTGACCGGGCCCGCGTGCCGGTCGTCCACCTCGGCACCGGCGGTGACCGTGACGGTGGCGCCGGCACCGGCGGCGACGGCGGTCTCGATGGCGGCCGGTCCTGGCACCGAGGCGTAGATGACGGTCGGGCCGTCGTCCTTCTGGAACTCCGGGCGGGTCAGCAGCCGGGTCAGGCCCCAGGTCACGTCGCCGGCGCCGCCGGCGGTCGGGTTGTCCCCGGTGTCGCTGATGAAGTACGGGCGCTGGTCACAGGCCAGGGCCTCGTCCAGGATGCCGTCGAAGGTGCCGGTGGGGGCGACGAAGTCGAAGTCGTCGCGGGCCTTCCAGAAGCCCTGGGCCAGGCGCTCGGCACCGGCCGACACGGCGGCCTGATCGGTGCCGGTGACCACCACCACGGCGCGGTTGCGCGGTTCGTCGGCCCAGGCGTAGCCGACCCATATCGCGGCGTCGATCACGCCGTCCATGGCCTCGGCCTCGGCCACGGCCGCGTACACGCTCCTGGCCGGCTCGATCCGGGTGGAGGTCTGCTCGCCGGCCAGCAGCACCGGCAGCGGCACCCAGGCCTTGACCGGGCGGGGCGCGTCGGAGACCAGCAAGTCCACCAGGTTGCGGACGGCCCGCTCCTTGGTCTCCATGTGGTCCTCGTGCGGGGCCATCCGGTAGCAGGTGATCAGGTCGCTGCCGTGGACGAGTTCGCGGGAGACGTTGCCGTGCAGGTCCATCGAGGTGGAGATGATCACGTCGGGGCCCACGGTGGCGCGGATGCGTTCCAGCAGCACCGCCTCGGCGTCGTCGATGCCCTCCACTGTCATGGCGCCGTGGATGTCGTACCAGAGGCCGTCCGGCTTGGGCAGCGCGGCGAGCCGCTCGATCAGCTCGTCGGTCAGCTCGGCCCAGGCGGCGGCGGTGACGGTGCCGCCCGGCAGCGACTTGCCGACCAGGGCGCCGTGCCAGTCGGCTGCCTCGCGCAGTTCCTCACCGGGGGCCAGGAAGGGGTATCGGTCCAGCACCTCGGCGCCGCGCGAGGGGTGGAAGGCGGGGGCCTGGGTGCGAGCGGGAGAGAAGGTGGACGACTCGATGCCGAGTCCGGCGATGGCGATGACCGGGCGGGCTGCGGCGGTGCGGGATTGCGGCATGGCTCCTCGTAGGGGGTGGGGCGTCAGGAGTGGCGGGGCGCCGGGGCGCGGAACCGGTCGGTGGCCAGCTCGGTGCCGCCGACCTCGCGCAGGGCGTGGGCCAGGGCGCGCTGCAGGGCGAACTGTCCGGCGCCGACCAGTCCGGCGTCGGCGCCCAGGCTGGCCCGCTCGATGGTGAGGTGTTCGGTGACCAGAGGGTGACAGCTCTCGTAGAGCCGGCTGCGCACGGCGGCGACGAACGGTTCCAGGGTGGAGAGGATGCCGCCGAGGTAGACGGCGTCCGGGTTGAAGAAGTTGACGTTGGCCGCGAGCACCTGGCCGAGGTAGTCGCCGGCCCTGCGGACCGCGCGCGTTGCCTCCGGGTCGGCGTCGATGGCCAGCCGGGCCACGTCCTCGGGGCGGCTGATGTCGGCCCCGCGCTCGCGCAGGATGCGGACCAGGGCGGCGCCGGACGCCACGGTTTCCAGGCAGCCGGTGTTGCCGCAGGAGCAGGGGATGTCGCCGCCGCCGTCGATCCGGAAGTGGGTGATGTCACCGGCCGCGCCGGTGGCGCCCCGGTAGAGACGTCCGTCGACGATGACCCCGGCGCCGATCGCGGAGCCGATCTTCACCATGATCGTCTTCCGGTGCTCGGCGGGCCGTACGGTGTGCTCGCCGACCGCCATGCAGTTGGCGTCGTTGTCCACGGCGGCCGGGACGCCGAAGCGTTCCTCCAGCCAGGCGGTGACGGGGAAACGGTTCCAGCCGGGCATCCGGGACGGCAGGACGACAGAGCCCGACGCGATGTCCACCGGTCCGGGCAGCGAGAGCCCGACCCCGCGCAGTCGGCCCCGTCCGCGCTGCTCGGCCAGCGCCTCCAGGGTCTCGGCGAGCCGGGGTAGGGCCGCCTCGGGGCCGTCGGCGATCAAGAAGGGGACGGTCGAGACATCGGTCAGGCGGCCGCCGGGCAGCACCACACCGATCCGGGCGTGCCGGCCGCCGAGGTCGGCGGCGACGGCGAACTCGTCGTTGCTTCCCAGTCTCAGCACTTTGCGGGGGCGCCCGCCGGTGGAGGACTGGGTGCCCTCCTCGGCGATCAGCCCGCGCTCCACCAGTTGGGCCACGGTGTGGGAGATGGTGGAGGCGGAGACGCCGAGCAGTCCGGCGAGTTCGGCGCGTGACGAGGCCTGGCCCGATGCGACGAGTTCCAGGACCCGCGCGGCGAGGGCTGAGGTGCCTTTCGCGGCCTTGCGGTCCCAAGCACTTATTCCAGTCATGTACGAAGTAACTTCCGCAACGGTGTGTGTGGCGACGACAGTACGCCCGCCCTTCGCGCAAGGGAACAGTCCAGTGAAGGAAGTGAGCCGTCCCTGAACTCCATCAAATCGACCTAAATGCGCTCATAATTGAGGGGCGATCGAGGCGAGAGAACTTTCGTCGGATTCGCAGTAACTTACTTGTTACTCATTCTTGTTTGTTTCTTCGGCGTGTCCGGCGTTAGCTGTCGTGAACGCAGTGCCGGTCCTGCGGCGCCCGCCCGTCTCTGGGACACATACGGGCCCTTTCACCCTGAGGAGAATCATGTTCCCTGCTCACACGGCGAACAGCCGCCGCTGGGCCCTCGTCGCGGGCGCCGCTGCCACCGCGGGCGCTCTGCTGACCGGCTGTTCCGGCGGCGGCACCTCGTCGTCCGCCTCCGGCTCGTCGGACACCATCAACTACGCGCTGCCGGCCAACTTCACGCCGAACTGGATCCTCCCGGTCGGCACTGCCGCGCACCTGAACACCAACAACTCCTCCATATCCCAGTCCCTCTGGGAGCCGCTGATCGCATACGACGGCTCCACCGGCACGGTCGGCTGGAACAAGGACAACTCGCTGGCCACCGCCGCCGACTTCGCCAAGGACAGCAAGAGCGTCACGATCACGCTCGGCGACCGGCACTGGAGCGACGGCAAGCAGATCACCTCCCGCGACATGGAGTTCTGGTTCAACCTGGTCAAGGCCAACAAGGCCGACTGGGCCAGCTACAGCCCGGGCAAGGCGCCGGACAACTGGACCTCGCTGAAGATCGTCGACGACACGCACTTCACCATCACCTTCGACCAGGCGTACAACCAGCAGTGGATGCTCGCCAACGAGCTGAGCATGATCCGCCCGATGCCGCAGCACGTCTGGGACAAGACCAGCGACTCGGGCGCCGTGTCGGACCTCGACCGCACCGCCGCGGGCGCCAAGAAGGTCTGGACGTACCTGAACAACGTCGCCAAGAAGATCTCCGGCTACGCCACCGACCCGCTCTGGAAGACGGTCAGCGGCCCGTACACCATCAAGTCGTTCTCCACGGCCGGCAAGGTCGAGCTGACGGCCAACGCCAAGTACGACGGCGGCGGCAAGGCCAACATCAAGAACGTGAACCTGCTGCCGTTCACCACCACGGACGCCGAGAAGAACGCGCTCCGGGCGGGCACGGTCGACTACGGTTACATCAACGCCACCGACCTCGGCCAGGAGTCGTCCTTCGCTTCCAAGGGCTATACGGTGAAGCCGTGGTCCGGCTGGGCCATTACCTACATGCCCTACAACTTCAACAACCCCACCATGGGTCCGGTCTTCAAGCAGCTCTACGCCCGCCAGGCGATCCAGATGTCGGTGGATCAGACCACGCTCTCCAAGGTCGTCTTCAACGGCACCGCGGTCTCCACCTACGGCCCGATCCCGCAGGGCCAGAGCTCGTCCTTCGTCTCGTCGGAGCAGAAGAACAACCCGTACCCGTTCTCCACCACCAAGGCGAAGCAGCTGCTGACCGGCCACGGCTGGACCGAGCAGAACGGCACCATGGTATGCACCGCGCCGGGCACCGGCGACAACCAGTGCGGCGCCGGCGTGGACAAGGGCACCAAGTTCCAGATGCAGGTGCTCTCGCAGTCCGGTTCGACCGTGACCGACAACATGATGAGCGCCCTGCAGTCGTCGTTCGCCAAGACCGGCATCGACTTCACCATCAAGACCGCCCCGGTCAACTCGGTCCTCTCGCAGGCCGGCCAGTGCACGGCCGACCAGGCGGGCTGCAAGTGGCAGCTGTCGTTCTTCGGCACCGCGGGCAGCTGGTACTTCCCGGCCTACCCGAGCGGTGACTCGCTCTTCGCCACCGGCGGCGGCTCCAACTTCGGCAGCTACTCCAACTCCGCCGTGGACCAGCTGGTCACCCAGACCACCACCTCCTCCTCCGACGAGGCGGTGCAGAAGTACAGCGCGGCCCTGGCCAAGGACCTCCCGGTCGTCTGGCTGCCGGAGCCGGACTACCAAGTCTCCGTGGTCAAGAAGGGCCTGGGCGGCTTCGCCCAGGACTCGCTCGCCAACTTCCACCCCGCCATGTGGAAGTGGACGACCAAGTGAGCCCGGTCGGTGACCACGCGTACCACTGAGCCGAAGCGACCGGAAAACACATGACCACTTCCTCGTACCTGATCAGGCGAGTCCTCCAAGCCGTCGTGGTGATCGTCATCGTGACGATCGTGGTCTTCGGTCTGCTGCACGCCCTGCCCGGGGGTCCCGCTCGCGGGATCCTCGGCCCGCAGGCCACCGCGCAGCAGATCGCGTCCTTCAACCACGAGCAGGGCCTCGACAAGCCACTTCCCGTGCAGTACTTCTACTACCTGAACCAGCTGCTGCACGGCGACCTCGGAACCTCGTACACCCTCAATGAGCCGGTCTCCCAGCTCATCACCGAGCGGCTGGCCAAGACCCTGCTCCTCACCGCCCTGTCGGCCATCGTCGGCCTCGTGCTGGCCATCCCGCTGGGCATGTGGCAGGCCGTCCGGCGCAACAAGCCGGTCGACTACGTCATCACCACGCTGAGCTTCATCGCCTACTCCACGCCCGTGTACTTCCTCGGGCTGATCCTGGTGCTGGTGTTCAGCCAGGCGCTGCCGTGGTTCCCGTCCCAGGCCCCGCAGGGGGACACGCTCGCCCAGGTGTTCTCCGAACCGCAGGCGCTGGTGCTGCCGGTCATCGCCGGTGCCGCCTCGATGATCGCGGTGTTCAGCCGCTACATGCGGGCGGCCACCCTGGAGAACCTCTCCGAGGACTACGTCAGGACGGCGCGGGCCGGCGGTTCCCGCTCCCGCGCCATCCTGTGGCGGCACGTGTTCCGCAACTCGCTGACGCCTGTGGTCGCCATGCTCGGCTACTACGTGCCGGTGCTGTTCGGCGGCGCCCTGGTGGTCGAACAGCTCTTCAACTACCCCGGCATGGGCCTGCTCTTCTGGACCGCCGCGCAGTCCTCCGACTACCCGGTGCTGCTGGGCTGTGTGCTGGTCATCGCGATCGCCACGGTGGTCGGCACGCTGCTCGCCGACATCGTCCAGCGGATCATCGACCCCCGAGTGAAGGCAGGCCGGGCATGAGCGCCGTCATCCAGCCGGGCCAGGCGCCCGGCACGGCCACCGCCGCCGCCACGGCGTCCGGCTCCCGGCTCGCCGTCCGGCGCTTCCTGCGCAACCGGCTCGCCGTGGTCGGGCTCGGCGTCGTGGTCTTCTTCTTCCTGCTCTGCTTCGCCGGTCCGCTGGTGTACTCCACCGACCAGACCCACACGATGCTCCAGCAGGTCAACCTCGGCCCCAGCGGATCGCACTGGCTCGGCACCGACGCGGTCGGCCACGACGAGCTGGGCCGGTTGATGTACGGCGGCAAGGTGTCGCTGATCGTCGGCCTCGCCGCAGGCATCCTGGCCACCGTGATCGGCACCCTGTGGGGCGCCGCCGCCGGCTACGCGGGCGGCTGGGTCGACGCGGTCATGATGCGGATCGTGGACGCGGGGATCGCCATCCCGGCGCTCTTCATCCTGCTGGTGGTTTCTGCCATCACCACCCCGGGCCTGACCGGACTGATCGTCATCCTGGGCTTCGTCTCCTGGCTGGTGCCGTCCCGGCTGATCAGGGCCGAGACGCTCACCCTGAAGAACCGCGACTACGTCCTGACCCTGCGGGCCATCGGCGGGACGCACGCCCGGGCGATCACCCGGCACATCCTGCCGAACTCGGTCTCGACCATCATCGTCGCGGCCACCTTCCAGATCGCCGACGCCATCCTGCTGGTCGCCTACGTCTCCTACCTGGGCCTGGGCGTCCAGCCGCCGGCCACTGACTGGGGCGGCATGCTCTCGGCCGGTCTCACCGCCGCCTACTCCGGCTACTGGTGGCTCATCCTGCCGCCGGGCCTGGCCATCATCCTGGTGGTGTGGGCGTTCAACGCGATCGGGGACGGACTCCGCGACGCATTCGACGTGAGGGGACGCGGATGACCGCCACCCAGGGCTCCGCCGCCCCGCAGGCCGGGCCGATTCTCGAACTCGACGACCTCGGCGTCGTCTTCACCACCGAGACCGGCGAGGTGCCGGCCGTCCGGGGTATCTCCCTGCACGTCCGCCCCGGCGAGACGCTCGCCCTGGTCGGCGAGTCGGGTTCCGGCAAGTCGACCATCGCGCTGGCCGCGATGGGCCTGCTGGCCGGCAACGCCCGTGCCACCGGCAGCGCCACCATCGCCGGCAACCAGGTGGTCGGTGCCCGTGAGGCCGACCTGGCGGCGCTGCGCGGCAGGACCGTCGCCATGGTGTTCCAGGAGCCGGCCACCGCGCTGGACCCGCTGACCCGGATCGGCAAGCAGATCGCCGAGGTGATCCGCAACCACCGCGAGGTGTCCGCCAGGGACGCCGCCGCCGAGGCCGTCGAACTCCTCCGCAAGGTCGGCATCCCCGAGCCGGAGAAGCGGGCCACTGCCTACCCCTTCCAGCTCTCCGGCGGACAGCGCCAGCGGGTGGTCATCGCCATGGCCATCGCCAACGAGCCCGCCCTGCTGATCGCCGACGAGCCGACCACCGCGCTGGACGTCACGGTGCAGGCCGAGATCCTCGACCTGCTGCGCCGGCTCGCCGTCGAGACCGGCACCGGCGTCCTGCTGGTCACCCACAACATGGGCGTGGTCGCGGACTTCGCCGACCGGGTCGCCGTGATGTACCACGGCGAGATCGTGGAGACCGGTCCGGTCGAGGACGTGCTGCTCCGCCCGTTCCACGACTACACCAAGCGGCTGCTGGCCGCAGTGCCCCGGCTGTCGGTCGCCGAGGCGGGCCAGCCGGCGCCGTCGGCCGCCGCCACCCGCCCGGACACCGAGTCGGTGGTCGAACTCCGCGACATCTCGGTGGTGTTCGGCCATGGCAAGGGCGCCGTGCGGGCTCTGGACGGGGTTTCGCTCGCCGTCCACGCCGGGGAAACCCTGGGCCTGGTGGGCGAGTCGGGCTCCGGCAAGTCCACCGCCTCCCGGGTCGCGCTCGGTCTGATCCCGCCGAATTCCGGCACCGTCTCGCTGTTCGGCACCGACCTGGCCGGCACCCGGTCCCGGGCCCGCCGGGCGCTGCGGGCCGGTATCGGCGTGGTTCTCCAGGACCCGGTGGCCTCGCTGGATGCCCGTATGACGGTCGGCGAGTGCATCGCCGAGCCGCTCAGGGTGCACCGCCGCGGGCTCTCCGCCAAGGACCGCCAGGCCAAGGTCGCCGCCGTCCTCGACCGGGTCCGGCTGTCGCGTGATCTCGCCCGGCGTGCCCCCCGGGAGCTGTCCGGCGGTCAGCGCCAGCGGGTCAGCCTGGCCCGCGCCTTGGTCCTGGAGCCCCGGCTGCTGGTCGCCGACGAGCCCACCAGCGCGCTCGACGTGAGCGTGCAGGAGGCGGTGCTCGAAGTGATCTCCGAACTCCAGGACGAGCTGGGCTTCGCCTGTCTCTTCGTCTCCCACGACCTGGCCGTCGTACAGCACTTCGCCCAGCGCGTCGTGGTGATGCGGGCCGGCCAGATCGAGGAGCAGGGCGCCACCGGCGCGACCCTGCTGCACCCGGAGACCGACTACACCCGCCGGTTGCTGGCCGCCGTGCCGGTGCCCGACCCGGTGATCCAGCGCGGCCGCAGAGCCGAACGCCTGGCCACCCTCGCGGCCGGCCGGACGGAGGTCCAAGGGTGAGTTCTCATGACCGTATGCTCTTCGCCGGAGTGGACATCGGCGGCACCACCACCCAGGTGGTGCTCTGCGCCGAGGACCTGACCGTGCTGGACCGCGCCGAGGTGGCGACCCCGGCGACCGACGGCGGCCAGGCCATGATCGGCGCGGCCTTGGGCGCGCTGGCCCCGCTGCTGAAGCGCACCCCCGGCCGCCTCGCCGGTAGCGGGGTCGGCGCAGCCGGCGTAGTGGACTCCGCCACCGGCCGCATCCTGGTGGCCAGCGACTCCTTCACCGGCTGGGCCGGCTTCGCGGTGACGGACGCCGTCAAGGAGGCGCTGGGCGTCCCGGCTTTCCTGGACAACGACGTCAACGCCTTCCTCTACGGGGAGGTGTCCGGCGGCGCCGTGCGCGGCGAGTTGGACGTCCTCGGGATGACCCTGGGCACCGGGGTCGGCGGCGCCCTGTGGACCGGCGGCGCGCTGTTCGCCGGGCCGCACGGCGCGGCCGGCGAGATCGGGCACATCCCCGGCTTCGGCGATCTGCTCTGCACGTGCGGCGGCCGGGGCCATCTGGAGACCCTGGCCTCCGGCCGTTCCATCGGGGCTCGTTACGCGGACCGCACCGGCCGCCGGCTGACCGCCCGCGAGGTCGCTGAGGCTGCCGGCCACGGTGACCAGGACGCCCTCGCGGTGTACCGGGCCGCCGGTGCCGGGATCGCCCGGGCGATCGTGATGACGGCGGGCGTCGTGGACATCACCACGGTGGTGGTCGGCGGCGGGGTCAGCCGCGCCTGGCCCCTGCTGGAACCCCTCATCATGGCGTCGCTGGCCGCCGACCCGCCGGTCAGCGGCCACCCGGTCCGGCTGGTCAGGGCAGCCCTGGCTGCCGACGCGGTACCGGTCGGCGCTGCGGCCCGGGCCCGGCGGGAGCTGACGGCGAAGGTCGGGGTCTGAGGAAGCCCGGTCGCAGGCGCCACGAGCGAGCGCGCTCCGGTGCTACGAACCTACGTGTGTCGTAGCACCGGAGCAGGCTCTTCGCCACCCCTCCTCCGACGCCGGATGATCACCGTGTCATCCAGGAGACCGAGGCCTCCAGGATCGTGCCGCCGTGGAGTGAGGTGGGCCCCACCGCCGTGATGGCCGCGCCGAACCCGCTCCAGGGTCCCGCCTACCGCGAGCCGCAGACGCTGTCCTCGATCGCCCTACGGAGCGAAGGACGCCGTCGGCAGGACCATGGTGATCGCCGACGGCGGCTACCGGGGGCACCGGCCTGGTTGCCGTCGCGGTCGCGCAGCAGGAAGACGTGTTGAGCCCGGCGCCGGCCGTCATTGCGCGTGTGCTGGGACTGGTGGCCGCCGGCAGCCAGGCTCGGAAGTCCGTACCACAACCGCGCCGGAAGGCGAGGGGAACACCGGGGAACCACGGTGAAAGCAGCCCAGCCCGGCACGGCGGGATCAGCCGAACAGGCGGGAACCGAGCGGGTGCTGTTGGTCGAAGCCGGGGAGGATCAGGAAGGTCGCACTGGCGGTCGTGGTGGTGAAGGGCAGCAGTGCGTCGGAGGTGTCCATGCGGGTGAGCGTGGCCGTGAAGGTCCGCAGGTCGTTCTGGAAGCTGATGAAGAGCAGGCCGGGGGCGGGCTCGTCGGTGCTGTAAGAACGGCGGAGCATGAGGCCGACGCCGACCACGGTGGGGTTCGCCCTGCGCACGTGGGCGTCCACGGGTACGAGATAGCGTCCGTCGGGCGTCTTGGCGCCGAGTTCCGGACCCGAGGCGACGGTGCCGCCGGAGAGGGGTATGCCGCTGGCCCGGCGCCGCCCGAAGACCGCCTCCTGCTCGGCGACGGACAGGGCGGCGAACCGTGTCAGGTCGAGTTCCATGCGCCGCAGTACAGCCAGGGTGCCGCCGGCGACGGCAGGGGGCCCGGCCAGCCACAGGTCACGTCCTTGCTCGGCGGTCGTGTTCGGGCCCACGATGCCGTCGATGAAACCGAGCAGGTTGCGCGGTGCGGTGAGGCCCTTGGCGACGGACACGTTCGTACCGCGGCGTCCGGACTGCCGCCAGCGTTCGCGGATGCGGTCGCCGGCCTGGTCAAGGAGCGCGGCGGCGGCGACCGGTACGAGCAGCGCGTCGCTGGCGCAGATCTGTATCAGCAGATCACCGCCGCGTGCCTGCGAGGCGATCCGCTCGCGGGAGAACCGCGGGAGGTCGGCCGCGCCGGGCAGTGAAGCACCGGCCGTCCGCACCAGCCGCGGACCCACGCCGACGGTCACGGTCAGGTCACCCGGGGACAGGCCCAGCAGCCGCGGGTCGGACCCGGCGGTGAGGGTGCGGATGGCCTCGCCGAGTTCGGCCAGTAGCGGGCCGGGCGCCACCGCGGTGCCGAGGTCGGCCACCACGGCCAGCAGGTTGCGCTGGGCCGACTGGGGAAGCGTGACGCCCGCCTGATGCCGGCCTGTCGCCGGAACCGGCGTGGGCGTGGCCGCCGCGGCAGGGGCGGGCCGGTCCGGCTGGGCGGAGTCCCATGAGCACCCGGCGGTGAGACCGGCGGCCACCGTGGCGCCGGTGACATCGAGGAACGCGCGGCGTGACGGGTGGCGATCGGCGCGGTGCATGATGTGCAGGGTAGCCACACCCGCCTCGCGTCTGCCGCTCAACCTCCCCATTCCAGCGGGGAATTCGCCGTCGTGCCAGACTGGGATCATGTCTCGATCAGCTCTTCGCGTGATGGCGGCGGTACTGGGCGCACTGACGCTGGTGTCCGGCTGCAGTGGTGGCGGCGACGGCGACGACGGATCGGGCAAGGGCCGGCGGCCGGAGGGTGCACAGGTGACGATCCGTGTGCCCGGCGACGCCCCGACGATCTCGGATGCGGTGTCCCTGGCCCACTCCGGTGACCTGGTGCTGGTGGCTCCGGGTGTGTACCACGAGTCGGTGAAGATCGACACGGCTCGCATCACGCTGCGGGGCGAGTCCCGGGACAAGGTGGTCATCGACGGGCAGTTGCAGCGGCCGAACGGGGTGGTCGTCACGGCGCCCGGGGTGGCCCTGGAGAACCTGACCGTGCAGCACAACACGCAGAACGGGGTGCTGGTCACCGGATCGGCGGCAGCGGTCGCCGGGCTGCCGGGGAGCGGCGGCTACGACACCGGCGATGAACCCGTCAGCTTCCTGAAGTCGTTCCTGGTCTCGCATGTGACGGCGACCCGTAACGGTCTGTACGGCATCTACGCGTTCTCCGCGCAGAACGGTGTCATCGAGCACTCCTACACATCGGGCGGGGCGGACTCGGGGATCTATGTCGGCCAGTGCAAGCCGTGTCGGATCGTGGTGCGGAACAACGTCTCCGAACTCAACGCGGTCGGTTACGAAGGCACCAACGCCGGCGGCGACATGTATGTGGTCGGCAATCGTCTGGTCGGCAACCGCGTCGGACTGACCAACAACTCCGACCACCAGGAGAAACTGCTTCCGCAGCGCGACGCCGTCGTCGCCGGCAACCTGATCGCCGACAACCAGCAGACGCGGACCCCCGAACAGGCCGACGGCGGCTGGGGCATCGGTATCGGCGTCGACGGCGGCAGCGACAACCAGTTCATCCGCAACCGGATCACCGGCCACACCAACGCCGGGTTCGTGATCACCGCGACCGCCGACCTGACGGCGGACCGCAACCGGATCACGGACAACAACTTTACCGCCAACGGCGTCGACATCGGCTGGACGTTCCCCACCGCCACCCGCGGTCAGGGCAACTGCCTGCAAGGGAACGCGCTTCGGAGGACCGTACCCGCAGGGCTCGCGGACACCGCGTCCTGCCCGGTTCCCGCCACGTCACCCACGTCCTCCGGCAGCTGGGCGCGTCCGACGGCGCCCGCGGGCATCCCGTTCACCGACGTGGCCGCGCCAGGCCCGCAGCCGGAGTTCCCGCATGCCACCACCACAGGTGCCACCGTCGTGCCGGACGTTCCGGCGCTGCCGGACATCGCGGACATCGCGCTGCCGTCGGCGTCGCTGCTCGCCGCCGGTGCGCGGGTGCGGACCTCGTGAGCGGCGACTACGGCGCCGGCGTGACCGCGGGTACTGGCTGGACGGGGACGTACGTCTGGGTGTCGAAGTCGAAGACCACCGGCTGCGACTCGGAGGCGATACTGGCCTGAACCCGGTACATGGTGCCGTCCGAGTCGAGCCAGTAGCGCACGGTCTGTGACGTACTGGCTTTGGTATCGGCGTCCGGCCCGTCCATGATGTCCGTCTGATGGCCGTGCACCTTGCCCTGCCCGACCCATGCGGCGCCGTTCTGCGGCAGCAGTGCGGCGTTGTCCGGCCGGTCGTTGCCGAGGCGGAGCGCGATGGCCAGCGAGGTATCCAGGGTCATGCCGGATGTCTGCAGCTGACGGCTGTACCAACCGGACGCGGGCGGCGACGCCGGTGCGGCTGCCGGGGGGTCTGTCATGGGGTGGACGCGGACGGTGGTGGCCGTCCACTGGATCAGCCCGTCGCTGGACGTGTCGCGCCCGGTCCCGCGCACCACCCCGTAACCGGTGTGGGTGCGGTAATCGATGGATCCGGTGATCACCAGCCCGCCGGTGGCGTTCGGCACGGTGATCGTCACCGCCCGGCCTCCCGCCTGGTAGTTGAGGAACCGCGTGATCGCCAGCCGGTTCACCTCGTCCGAGGTCAACGCCCGCGGGGCGGTGGGGCCACCGCTGTTGCCGAGGAGGACGAAGGCGCTGATCGCGGCAGCCGTGATGCCGATGACGGCGGCTGCCATCCATCGTCGTCTTGGCCACCGGCGGCGCCGGCCCGCCTCGCGCCCAAGGAGACCCTGCTTGATGTCGATGCTCCGCGTTCTGATGCTCCGCACGCGGCGCGACTGTAACAGGTCTCCGCCGAGACATCATCAAACTCTGCGCTTGCCGGACATGACGTTCCGTAACTTGTAAACTCGCGCTGGAATTTGCCGAGTTGGCGTCAGTGTAGGACGAGGTAAAGGAATGCCATGCCATTACGTGGAGTGGTGCGGTTAGGGCTGTCCGGCCTCTTATTGGTGGGGGGCGGCACAGGTACGATCTTGAGCGGCGCAGGGCAGGCCAGCGCTTCGGCCTCTGACGGCACCCTGACCGTCGAGGTACTGCGGGACTTCTTCGGCACCGGCGTGATCAACTCGACCATGGACGTGCCGCAGCGGGGAATGAAGGTCGATGTCGCCGACCTCGCCGGCCATCACGTCACCGGTGTCACGGATGCCACCGGAAAGGTCATCGTGCCGCCGTCGAGCGAGCTGACCGGCGGCCGGTACCGGGTCGATGTCACCGTCCCGGCACCCTACAGCGACTATCTGCGGGCGGCGCCCGCCTCGACCGCGCCGAACCACTTCGACAGCTTCACCACGTTCGTGGACGTCTCGGACGGCAAGGACGACTCGGTGATCACCGGGGTCTGGGACCCGGCCGACTACGCACTGCCCGATTCCCGCTATTTCGTGCCGATCCAGAGCGGCGCCGGCGGGACGGACTCCCGGGCACTGGTGGCGTTCGGGACGGACGCCCGCGGTAACTGTCCCGACCAGCAGGCATGCCCGGAGGTGCTCAACACCCAGGACCAGGTGGGCACGACCTACGGGCTGGCCTACGACAAGTACCGCGACCAGCTGTTCCAGTCGGCGTTCGCCCGGCGGTACACCGAGTACGGGCCGGACGGCGGTGACGCGATCTACACCGTGCCGGCCGACGGCGGGGGCGCCCCGAAGCTGTTCGCGAAGGTGCCGGGCGCCACGGAGACGCCGCACGACACCGACAATCTGATCAAGGACGCCGGATTCACCGACGCACCGGGCAAGGAGAGCATCGGCGGCCTGACCCTGTCGGACGACGGCTCGACCCTGTACGCGGTGAACCTGCTCACCCGCAGTCTGGTCAGCTTCGACGCGACCGGGCCCACGGCCTCGGCGCCCGAGGCGACCGTGCCGATCCCCGACCCGGGCTGCGCGTCGGCCGAGGACTGGCGTCCGTTCAGCGTGGCCATCCACAACAACACCCTGCACGTCGGGGGTGTGTGCAGCGCGGAGAGCACACAGGAACGCACGGACCTGAAGGCCGTCGTTGCCACCTATGACGGCAAGCGGTTCACCACCGTGCTGTCCCAGCCGCTGACCGCCGAGCGCGGGAGCGTGTTCACCGGCAACTCCGGCAACGACCAGGTCAACCACTGGAACCCGTGGAACACCGACCTGGAGGACTGGGACACCTTCAACGTGAACGGCGCGATGATCGATCCGCAGCCGGAGCTGGCGAGTATGGCCTTCGCCCGGGACGGCTCGATGATCCTCGGCTTCCGCGACAGGTTCATGGACGTCGTGAGCTGGGGCGGGCTGGACCCGAGGCCGGGCAACAACACCCCGCAGAACGGCATGTCCGGCGGCGACATCAGCATGGCCTGCGCCACGCCCACCGGCGGGTACGAGTGGGAAGGCACCGGAAACTGCCCCGACCACGCCACGGACCCGACCGTTGACGGGGTCCAGCCCAGCAGCGTCGTCGAGTACTTCCCGGGTGACTTCTTCCCGAACGGCGGCTCCGCGACCCAGCCCGGGCCGCACCAGGAGTCCTCGCTGGGATCGGTCGCCTACATCCCGCAGCAGCAGTGGGTCGTCAGCACGCAGATGGACCCGACCGGCCAGGTCATCACCAACGGAACCGGCTACTACGACGTCGCCACCGGCCTCGGCCCCGGCAACGACCCGGCCGCCAACGCCTACCAGTTCATCGGTCCGAACGAGAACGGGTTCGGCAAGGCCGGTGGCCTCGGCGACATCGCGTACGCCGCGGCGAACGCACCGATCCAGATCGGCAACGTGGTGTGGTACGACGGCGACCACAACGGCATCCAGGACCCCGGGCATGTGCTGCTGCCGGATGCGACGATCAACCTGCTGGACGCCGATGGCAAGAAGGTCGCCACGACCACGACCGATGCCGCCGGCGAGTACTACTTCGGTGGTGTCGGCGCGGACTACGAGCTGACACCGGGCGCCAAGTACACCGTCCAGTTCGACGTGTGCACGGCGGACACCAGCGAGGTGCCGGGCCGGCCGGCCGCCACCGACCTGCGGTTCACCCTGCCGCGGGTCGGCGACGACCGGGTACATGACTCCAATGTGACCCCGCCGACCACCGGCCGACTGTGCAATGGGTACGCCCCGGTCACCGCACCGACCACGCCAGGAGGGGTTGATCACACGATCGACGCCGGCGTGTACATCCCGCAGGCGGCATCGCCGACACCCACGCCACCCGCATCCACGTCCCCGACACCGACACCGGTGCCGCCGACGGGCCCGGCGCCCAACACCCCGGCACCGGCCGGCCGGACACCGGGTTCACTCGCAAACACCGGTATGTCCGACCTGGGAGAGGTTCTCGCCCTCGTCGCCCTGCTGCTCGGTGCGGGTGCGGCAGTCGTCCTCGTCAGCCGTAAGCGGCGCGCCAGGCACCGCTGACACCCGAAACCCCCGACGGGCCGGTGCGATGCACCGGCCCGTCGGCATGACCGGCTCGATCGAGCGTCAGGGTGCCGGTGCCGCCCAGACCGCCTGGGCCTCCTCGCGCCGCTCGCCGAACGCCGCCTGTTCGAGGGGACGTTCGGCGAGCCGGCCGTTCGCGAACCTCGCGTCGGCGCGGACGAGGCGCCGGCGCCAGGGCTCGCGCCCGTCACCTGCCGGGCCGGTACCTCCGCTCGACATGGCCCTTGAGGTCGTCGGGGTAGAAGTAGACGGGTCGCAGATCCCCGTTCGCGTAGCGCTCGGCCTGGTCGTCGAAGTGCGGCGAGTCGGGGTGCCCGCTCACCCCTCCCGCCGTCACCGCCCAGGCGCGCAGTCGCGGCCCGAACTCCACCACCGCCACGAAACTGTTGCCGCTGGTGCCGTAGTAGCGCTTCGTTCCCGGGTACGCCTTGGCTCCGAACGAGGCGAGGGAGCCCCATCGCGACGAGGCGAAGGGCACGGGGATGCTCGGCTTGGCGTCGCTGAACTCCTGGACGATCGCACCGTCGTTGCGCTGGTAGCGGTTGATCTCGCCCCACGGCACCTGCCAGCTGCCGAAGTCCCGCCGCAGCCGGTTCGTCGCTGTCTCCAGCGCCCCGAGCCGCTGCGCGTCCGTGGCGCGGTCGGCGATGTAGTCCCAGCCCGACATCCCGGCCGCTGCCGCCGCCTGGGATGTGAGTGCCCACATGTCCTCACCCCAGAACACGGCCACCGACGTCGCCGTCGACTTCGCGGACCAGCGGTGGTTCCAGTCACGGAGCAGGCCGATCGGACCGGTCAGCTTCTCCTTCCGCCCGTCGTGCTTCGGCAGTTCGTCCCACGCGGCGACGAGCCCCGGCAACAGACGTGCGAAGGCGGTGAGGTACGGATCGAACGCCGCCTCGATCAGCGTGCGCGGGGTGAAGTCGTCGCGCGCGGTCAGTACACGGACCGCCTGCGGACCGCGTGGATTCTCGCCGACTCGGTCGAAGTAGCGTGGATAGTCGGCCGCGTCGGGACTGTCCGCGCCGGCGGCGGTCCAGGGCCAGTTGTTGGTGTTGAACGCCCAGCCGTTCTTCGGGTTCACCGCCTGGGGCATGCTGTCCAGGCTGTGCGCGCCCCGCCAGTCGGTCGCCGGATCACTGCCGTCGACCGGCTTGAGATAGTTGAACCGGTCGTCTCTCACCGGCATGAACTGCGGCATCAGGAAGGCGATGTCGCCCTTCGAGTCCGCGAAGAGTGTGTTGTTCGAGCTGTTCGCCTTCAGTCCCGCGACTTTCAGATACTGCCCGTAGTCGCGCGTCGTGGTGCGCAGGAAGCTCTGGGTGAGGGCCTCGACGGGCTTGTTCATCAGCGCGCACGCGATCCACTTGCCGTCCGCCTCACGCACGATCGGGCCGTGATGTGTGGCCAACGTGGTGAAGCCGCGCTTCTCCTGACCGCCCTGCGCGGTACGGAAGGACAAGGTGACCGTCTTCGAGGTGAGGGGGCGTAGTTCGTCGCCGTAGCGGTAGGAACGCGCACCGTCGGAGCCCGTCACGATCGTCTCGGCGAACTCGTCGATGTTGTCGACGCCACTCGTCGTGTGCATCCAGCCCGTGTGCGCGTTGAAGCCCTGGTAGATGAAGAACTGCCCCCAGGTGGCGGCGCCGTAGACATTGAGCCCCGCGCCGCTCGTCACATGCTGCTCCGCACGGAAGAAGAAGCTGGTGTGCGGGTTGATCAGCAGCAGGGCGTGGCCGTTCCGGGTGTGGCTCGGCGCGATCGCGATGCCGTTTGACCCCGTGGGTTCACGCAGCACCAGCCCGCGCTCCTCGTCGGTGATCGGCACGTCCCGCTCGCCGTAGAAGGCTTCGAGCTGGGAGAGCATCACCGACTCGATGTCGCCGCCGATGCTGCCCTCCGAGAAGCTCAACGGCATCCACGGCTCGAACCGGTTGAGCACGCGTGGACGCACCTCGGGGTGTATCGCGAGGTAGTAGTTGAGTCCGTCCGCCCACGCCCGCATCAGCTCCCGCAGCCACGCCGGGCACTTCGCGTAGTCCTTCTTCAGCTCCTCGGGGTCGAGGAACAGCCGCTGACGCAGGTCCTGCCAGATCGCAGTCTCGCCCTCGGCCTCGGCGAGACGGCCCAGGGCGACGAGGTAGTTCTGCTCGATGCGGTTGAAGTCGTCCTCGGCCTGGGCGTACATCATCCCGAACACCGCGTCGGCATCGGTCTCGCCCACCACGTGCGGAACGCCCCAGTCGTCCCGTGTGATCGTCACCCGGGCGGCGTGTCCGCGCCAGCGGGCCTCGTCGGCCGAAGACGACACCGACCCCGCGAACGCCGTGCCGGACGGCAGCCCCGCGGCTACGGCCAGCCCGGCCGCTCCGCCCAGGACGCGGCGTCGGCTTGGCCCGAAGTTCTGCGGATGGCTCATGAGCGGGTCCTTCTTCCTTCGAGAATCAGGGGATCGTGCGGCATTACGCGGGCTTGTGGGCGATCGCGGCTCACGGCGGCTCACGGCCGGAGGCGTTCGCGCCTTGGGTGGCTCGGATGCGGAACGGCCCGTCGCGCTCGGCGTCTTCGGGGTGAGCGGAGGGGGCGCCGTCCACGGTCACGGAGGCAGGGCGCGGTCGGGACACCTGCGGTCGTTTCGCCGAGATGACGCCGGATGACCGGCGACGCACGCTCATCACCCTGATCGTCACCTCCACGATGCGTCCGGCAACCATGAGTAGGTGCCCCCGGACCCCGCACTGGAGTTCGGGTGATCACCTACGCGCACAGTCCTACCGAGGAAGACGCGCCCTGACAAGGACCTCGCCCTCCGCGAACGGAAGCTGCTCAGGGCCCTGCCGGGTTTCCCGGCCCGGCCCCCGGCGCGCACCGCCAGGACGCGCGACGAGCCCGTGATAGACGCGTGGCCCGGCGCGATCGCCCGGGCCGATCATCGTGGGATGGTCCCGATTCCCCCGACGGCCGCCCCGGCATCGGCGCCGCCCTGATGAGACGTCTGATCGCCGCGCAGTTCCCCCCCGGTGGAGCGGGCTGTCCGGTCGGAAGCCCACGTCCGGAGCGGGTTGACGTGAAATTGGTGGGGCCTTGCGTGGAACAAAGGGGTTTTCACCCCGGTGCGTTGTCCGGGGCTGGTCTGTCTGCTGCGGACGGGACGACCCGGTGCCGGTGACGGGCGGTGCCATGGGTGTCGCGGGGCGGCTGGCTTCGTGTCCGTGGCTAGGGTCTTTCGTTTGGATCAGGCCGGATCAGGGAGCGGGGGCTGGTGCCGTGGATCGCGAGGCGGAGGTGGGAGCCGACGCGGAGGGGGCACCTCCCACGCCCTTGAGGCTGTGGGGGAGTCGGCGACTGACGACAACGTGGCGAGGCATGGTGCCAGGGCTCGCGAGCCCGGCCTGATCCAAACGAGAGGCCCTAGGCGCCGTCGGCGGGTGTGCTGTTCGTGCAGAGTGGGTGAGAGCGAGTTCGTAGGTGAGGTCCTGCAGTACGGCGGCCGGCGCGTGGGCGGAGAATTCCAGGGTCCACGCGGGTTGTTCGGCGGTGTTGCCGCCCCAGACGGTCCAGACGCTCCCGGAGTGGCTGGAGGGAGCGCCGGCGCGGCGACGTCGAGGCGGAGACCTGTTTCACCGTCGGGCGCGGGCCAGTTGATGTCGTGTCCGTTGATGGTCTGTGTCCAGCTGAATTCGGTCAGCGGGCGGGTGACCGTCGTCAGGGTGCGTTCGGTGAGGGGCTCGCTGGTCCGGTCGGTCCATGCGGCGGCGGTGTCGAGGCTCTTGAGGAGGGTCTCGATCATGTCGGTGGGGGTACCGGCGGTGGCGGTGGCGTGCCAGGTGCGTACGCCGACGGGCGATTCGTAGGAGGCGATGGTCCGGGCGACGTCCCGGGCGCGGGCCCCGGCGTAATCGGTGCCGCCCGAGACCATCTAGTCTATTCTCGTACTAGTTCCAGTTCAGTAATACTCGGGATCCCTATCTAGGGGGTGGGATGACAGACGCAACGACTGACTGGCAGACGGGGTGGCTGCGGGGAGCTCTCGAACTCGCTCTCGCCGCGGTCCTGGCCGAGGGAGCCGGACATGGCTATGCACTGGCGCAGCGCCTGGCCGAGCACGGTTTCGGTCAGGTGCGGGGAGGCGCTCTGTATCCGGTGCTGGGGCGGATGGAGCGCGACGGGGTGGTGAGTGCCACGTGGAAACCAGGCGAGAACGGGCCAGGACGAAAGGTCTACGCGCTCACCGAGACGGGGCTCGACAGGCTCCGGGGCCAGCGGGCGCAGTGGGCCCGGTTCTCGGTCCTGATGGACGGCCTGCTGGGGACGGATCGAATCAACGAGGGGGACGGATGACTGCACAGCAAAGTGAGACGAGTGAGAAGTGGGCGGCGCGTCTGGAGCTGCGGTTGGCCCTGCAGCCGGGCATGGACCGGGCCGCGGTGGAGGATGTGATCGGAGAGGTCGCCGAGCACTGCGCGGAGACGGGCGAACACCCGAGGGACGCTTTCGGGGATCCGAACGAATACGCCTTACGGGTCGCCCGGGAGCGCGACCCGGTCGGTGAGCGGGCCGGGCGGGACTGGGCCGGTCTTCGTCCGGCCGATCATCTACGCGTAGGCGTGCATGGAGTTGCCCTCTCGCTGGTGGTCGGGTCTGGGCTGGCGCTGGTCCGCGGTGAGGGGTGGGTGAAGCTCACGTTCGCGGGCGTCGCCGGGTCCGTCCTGGTCATGGCCGCGATGGTGGCAACTG
Organism: Streptomyces sp. NPDC102274; assembly: GCF_044766385.1. Lineage (NCBI taxonomy): Bacteria > Bacillati > Actinomycetota > Actinomycetes > Kitasatosporales > Streptomycetaceae > Streptomyces > Streptomyces sp. NPDC102274. Next base: position 52,019 of record NZ_JBIWLW010000035.1, read on the forward strand.
GCTCGGTCCTTGCTTTGCGTACCGCCGGGCGGCTCAAGGCCGCGGCCTCCGCCGCGGTAGGCGTCCTGGTCCTGGTCATGGCTGGTGCCGTTGCCTTCCTCGGACTGTCGCGCGAGACCATGGGGCAGCTACCGGCGTGGGCGTTCGCCGTGGGCGGGGCATCACTCGCTCTCTTTGGCTGGTGGCTGGAACCCTCGGCCGGCTCGCGGCGCAGAGCCACGAGCGCGCCCGGCCAAGAGTCGGGCAGCATGGAATCTGCGGTCTCCGGAGCCGACGCGTCAGAGACTGATCGGTGGCTCGGTCACCTCGCCGGCCTGCTGTCCGGCAGGCATGGCATCCCCCGCCGTCGCGTGCGGCAACTGCTCGCCGAGACCCGGCTTCACCTCGATGCCACCGGGCGCGCCCCGGCTGAGGAGTTCGGCCCTGTGGAGGTCTACGCACTGGAGTTGGCCGACCAGTCAGGTCGGCGGGCCTGGTGGACACGCGAAGGTGGGTATCTCGCGCTGCTCGGCGTGCTGTTCGCGGGCCACGGGCTGGACCGCGCCGTCAACAGCGACTTCGGCTGGGCTTTGTGGGTCTGTCTCGCGGCCCTGACCCTGATCCTGCTGCGGCTGGCCGCGTCCCTTTCAAAAACCCGTACCTGAAAGATTGTGACGGACCTGGAATTCGGCACACTCGGGCTCTCCTTGACCTCATCGCGGGTCGGCGACCCACAGCAGCGGCGGGGCCCAGCATGGCCGCTCCAGGGCCTCTCGTTTGGATCATGCCGGGCTCGCGTGCCCTGGCACCATGCCTCGCCACGGCGGCAGGCATCGCGTCGGCTCGCGTCACGGCCCGACTGGGAGGAGCGTGGGTCGTGAGGCGCTGTCCGAGCGCACCGCGAACTCCACGACCTGGGCACGGCGGGTGGCAGCGAAGCCGGTGCGGGTCCAGGCGTCCACAGGACGCCGGGGATCTCGCCGAGGGTGAATTCGCGTTCGAGGACGCCGTCGTCGAGGCGCTGTTCGGAAGTGCATCGCATGGTCGTGCCTTTCGGGAGTGCCGACGATGCCGCCGCCATGAGCCTCCGTGGTGGGCCCGGCGCGCCCCTGGCTCCCGTTTACAACGGGCCTCCGCCACCAAGCAGTCCAGCAGCACCGCCCGGGGCCGGGCGGGTTTGGCGTGGGTGCCGTCGTACTCCGAGCGGCTACGGCCGGACGCCCAGGCGACCGTGGCCGCGCTCACCGAATTGACCGGCCGCACCCCGGTCCTGCTGACCGGCGACAACGAACGTGCCGCCCGTCGCCTGGCCGCCGAGGCCGGCATCACCGACGTCCGCGCCTCACTTCCCGGCCGTGGTGATGGCGGTGGCGTGGTGTTCACCTTTGCCAACGTCCAGGCCGAGGAAGGCGTCTGTGTCGCTGGTGTCGATAACGTCGTGGTTCCTTGGGTGCTGTTCACCGGCCTCGCCATGGCGCCGATCGCCACAGAACGGTCCCAATGTCTTTCGGTACACGCGAGTCACCCTGGCGGGGGTGCTCATCAGGTCGAAGACCGGCTGGCGCGTCCCATGGAGGGAGCGGGATTTCGGTGGTCCGCTACCGCCCGCGGATTAGGGGAAGTGCGCGCCACCCGCGCGGTCTCGGCCCGCGGGCTCAGACGAGGGCGGCGACCAGCAGGGCGAAGGCGGCGATGATGACGGCGACGCGGACGTAGTGGAAGCGATCCCAGCGGTTCATCTGCTGCTTCCAGTCGGCCGGCAGGCCGTCGGCGGTCCACGTCTTGACCCGGTTGTTGATCGGGACGAGCAGCAGGATCGACATGACCACGCTGAGGATCAGCAGCGCGGCGGCGGTGACGACGAGGCCGGCGCCGTGGTGGTGCCATCCGGCGACAGCCCAGATTGCGGCGAGGACGAGCGAGCCGATGTACCAGAACGGCATCACGGCGCCGAGCAGCCGGGCCCCGTGGGTGCGGCCGCGCAGGCCGTTGTCGCCGGGGAGGCCGTCGAGGATCGGGTTGACGAAGAAGGCGACGGAGAACTCCACCCCCACCATCACGCCGACGGCCACGGTGGTGAAGACCTCGAGTGCATTGAGCATGATGACCCCTCCTGGGATCTAGCGTTGCTAGATGACGAGGCGACGCTAGCACTGCTGTCGCTCGATTGTCTAGCGGTGCTAGGATCGAATCATGTCGGTAAAGGAACGCAAGGAGCGCGAACGGGCGGGCCGCGAACGTCTCATCGTGGCGACGGCCCGCGAACTCGCCGAGCAGCAGGGCTGGGACGCGGTCACCACCCGCCGGCTCGCCGAGCGCATCGAGTACAGCCAGCCCGTCCTCTACAGCCACTTTCGCGGCAAGCGCGAGATCATCGGTGCTGTCGCCCTCGAGGGCGCCGCCGAGATGGCCGCGGCGGTGCGGGCCGCGGCCTCCGCCGTGGACGGCCCGCGCGCCCGGGTCACCACCCTCGCCCGCGCCTACCTCGACTTCGCCGAACGTAACCCGGCGGTCTACGACGCCATGTTCCAGCTCGACGGCGGCCTGGCGTTCGCGAGGGAGGACACCCCCGAGCCTCTGAAGGACGCCTTCGCCGCCCTGTTGGAGAGCCTCGGTGAGGTCGCCGGGGACGGCGTCCACCCGGCGCTGTTCACCGAGGTGTTCTGGGCGGCCCTGCACGGGCTGGCGACCCTGACCCGGGCGGGACGGCTGCCGCCGGGGGACGCCGAGCGGAGGGTGGAGCTGCTGGTGGACCGGCTCGCCATGGTCTGACGCACCGTCCGGGCGGGCAGCCGGGGGCTTGCGGCCCGGCCGCCGGCCCACGGCATCGCTTCTGGCCACTTGCGCCCACGCGGCGGAGCCGCAACGCCCAGCGTGCGCACGCGCAGCTGATCATGGTCGGGGACTCAGCACAGGCGATCTACGGATGGCGCGGCGCCCGCGACGTCATGACCGGCTTCGACGGGCGGCAGTTGACGCTGTCGCAGTCTTTTTGGTTCGGGCGGCGCCTGGCTGACGAGGCGAACCGGTGGCTCTCGATCGTCGAGTCACCCCCGCAGCTGCGTGGCACGCCCACCATCGACACCTGCATCGGCCCCCTGGGCACGGTGGACGCGCTGCTGTGCCGGACGAACGGCGGCGCGATCGCCGAGATTTTTCACGCTGCTGTACGAGGGCACAAGGGTCGCTCCGGTCAACGGGAAGATGGCGCTCACCGAACTGGCGAAGGCCGCTGGTGCGTTGAACTCGGGCCTGCGCGCGTCACACCCCGATCTCGTCCTCTTCCGGAACGGGGGTGAGCACGTTGAGTACGCGGAGGACGACCCCGACTGGGCGGACGTGCTGCCCTTGGTGGAGATCATCGAGAAGCACGGGGGCGAGAAGGTCTTGGCGGCGATGGAGCAGCCACCGGTCTCATCGGACGTCCGCCTGTCCGGATGTGCCGACGCCCCTGCTCCATCGGTCTGCCAGGGCGGCCTCCTCCCGTACCGTCCGCTCGGCGTCCTGGAGCACGTCGAGTGCCTGGTCCCGCGGGATGACCGCCGCGCTCGAACCCTGTGCGAACACGTAGTCACCTGGCCTGACCGCGACCCCGTCCAGTACCACGGGCCGGTTGGCCTCGAAGGGCGTGATGGTGGCGCCTCCCCACGCGACGGCCTCGCCCCCGCAGTAGACCGCGAGCTCCGTGTGGGCCAACTCGCCGAAATCGCGGATCCGTCCATCGGCCAGAACGCCGACTACACCCGTGCCCCTCAGCAGGGAAAGCTTCGTCCCGCCAGCCATCGAGGTACCGGGATATCCATTGCTCGCCATCACCAGGACGCGGCCGGCGCCCCCTTCGCGGACCGCCTCGCCGAACAGGGCGGAGAAATTGAACTTCTCCGCGGGAAGCGCGGCCTCACACGAAGGGAAGAAGGAGATCGTCACCGCAGGGCCGAACAGCAGCCGGTCGGGCGCGGGACTTGCCAGATCGACCAGGTGACTGCGATGTCGATGCAGCCGCCCCAGGGCGTCCACGACGTCGGCCGTTCCCACGCGCTGCGCGAGGTCGATCAGGCGTTCGCCGGTTTCCATTCCTGGGCCTCCTCGTTCGCGAAAAGTATGCATAAGCACACAATATGGTGCATTACGCCACGAACTTCGCATGGCTCGGAGCCGCGGAGGTCTGGGCTCTCGGCGTGAAACCATTGATCGCCCGCCGCGGCACCGAGCACGGCTCCGGCCTGGGTACCCGGCGCTCGGTCGTCGAGCACGCCTTCGCCCACCTGCACTGGTTCCGCCGCCTACGCATCCGCTGGGAGACACGCGACGACATCCACGAAGCCTTCCTCACCCTCGGACGCGCACTCATCTGCCGGCGACGTCTGAAGTCGTTGCGGCAGTAACCTTCACCGCACGTGAGAGCAGTCGGAATCAGGGTCCCGCGTGATAGCGATCACGTCGTCGAGCCGGCCGCGCACAGCGAGCAGGTCGGTGATCCGCTGGTCGATGCGGACACGCTCGGCCGTCAGCTGGTCCAGGAGCGCCGGGGGCGTTTCACCCGAGTCCACGCACGGCAGCACCTCGCGGACCACTCTGCTCGGGAGGCCCGCAGCATACAGCTGTTGGATCAGCCGGACTCGGGGGACGGCGGTGTCGGGGTAATGCCGCTGGCCGCCGGGGCTGCGGCACGCCTGGAGCAGATCCTGTTCCTCGTAGTACCGCAGCGCCCGGACGCTCACTCCCGCCTTGTCGGCGACCTCACCGATGCGCACCGGTCCTCCTCTGTTCGGGCGGCCCGCCCGACTTGCACCTGACGCCAACGTCAGGTTTTAGCGTAATGGTTGTCGGCGCTCGCCGAACATTCACCCCACTGATCTCACGAACGGCCGGTTCAGGCCGCGTGGAAAGGCAGAACGTCATGCGCGCAGTCCGTTATCACGAGTACGGCGGTGTGGAGACCCTGGTGGTCGAGCAGGTGCCGGACCCGCATCCCGGGCCCGGCGAGATCCGCGTCCGCGTCGCGGCGGCCGGCGTCAATCCCGTCGACTGGAAGGTGCGTTCCGGTGCAGTGCGCGAGGTGCTCCCCGTGGACCTGCCCGCGATTCCTGGGCGTGATGCCGCCGGCGTGGTCGACGAGATCGGTGCGGGCGTGCAGGGGATGAGCATCGGCGACCGTGTCTTCGGGCTGGGCGGCGTCACCGGCGCGACAGCGGAGCTGGCCGTGCTCTCGGCCTGGGCCCACGCGCCTACCACGTGGACCGACGAGGAGGCCGCCGGCGCCGGTCTGGCATCCGTGACCGCGATGGGCGGGCTGAAGGCGCTCGGTCCCCTGCGGGGGCGCACCCTTCTCGTCGAGGGCGCCGCCGGAGGCGTGGGCAGTGTCGCGGTCGAGATCGCGGTGGCTCAGGGCGCCACCGTGATCGGGACGGCCAGCGAACGCAACCACGAGTTCCTCACCTCTCTCGGAGCCGTTCCGACCACCTACGGCACCGGCCTCGCCGAGCGCCTCGCCACTCTCGCTCCGGACGGTGTCGACATCGCGCTCGACACTGCGGCCTCCGGGTCCCTGGCCGATCTCATCGCGATCGTGGGCGACCCTGCTCGCGTGTCGACGATCGCCGACTACGCCAACGCGCATCGACTCGGTGTGCATCTGGCCAACGCGGAGAACGACTCCACGCTCCTCGCCGAAGCGGGCGAACTCGGCCGGCAAGGCCGCTACACACCGCGCATCGAGCGGACCTACCCGCTCGAACGGATCGCGGAAGCGCACGCATACGCCGAGCGCGGACACACGCGGGGGAAGATCGTGGTCCGCATCTGAGCTTGTCCCACCGTTCGGGGCCTCCCGCGGCTTCGGCCGCGGGAAGCCCACGCCTCGGTAGCCGGTTGCGAAGTGCTGTGCCGGTTTGCCGGTCCGACTCCGACGCTGTCGAGGCGGTGCCCGCGGCAGCATCATTCCGCTGCGTCTTCGGCGGGCCAGATCGGGATGCCGGTCCTATGCCCCCGCAGGTTCGCGGCGACCCGTCGTTCAGCCTGTTCGGAGACGCGGCTGCCTACGACGGTCACCGACGTCACGCCGTCGATTTCCATGAGGGCGGGCCGTACGGTCGCGGCCATCGTCACCGGTCGGTACGGACATCCTGTGCACATGCCGGTGAACTGCACTTGCACCTCGCCGTCGTCGGTGATGTGCCTCAGCTCAAGGCCGCCGGCGTGCATGCGGATGTAGGCCGACACCTGGCGGACGCGTTCGGCCAGTACGGATCGTTCCATCGCTTTCACCGCCCTGCTTTGTCCAACTGCTCCAGCTTGCCGGGCACGTCGATGCCCAGCAGTCCGGCCATGTTCCCGCCGAGGATCATCCGCTTGTCCTCGCGGGTGATCTGCGGGTAGCCCCAGCCGTCGCACAGTTCCTCGGGTAGCGTCAGCTCGGCGAAGTTCTTGAGAAACGGCGCGGGCGGCCCGGTCATCGCTGCCTCGGAACCCCAGATGAGCTTGTGCGGGCCGACATCGCGCAGCACCTTCCCCAACTGGTGATGCACTTCGGTCGGCGCGATACGCAGATAGTTCAGCACTCCGGAAAGTGCCAGGTAGACGTTGGGGAACCGGGCCGCGATCGACACGGCCTCGTCGAGGAGGGCCGGCACCCACCGGTCCGCGCGCCGGTCGGCGCGCAGCTGGGCGAGCAGTTCGGCCGGAGCTCCCGGGGCGGGGGCGTAGGGGGTGACGGAGGCGTGGTCGGGCTGCCGTGGAAGAGCCAGGCGCCCGGCGTGTCCAGCAGCCTGTGGCCGCGTCGGGTCGGCGATCGGATTCTCCATCAGGGCGAAGCCCTGCTGGGCGAGTTCCTCGACGCGCACCGCTCCGGGGTGTTGCCCTCGGCCTCCGCGCCGTTCAATGAGGACGGCGGTGTCGGCAGACTCTGGGATGCTCACCAGCCTTGCTCGCCGGACTGAAGTCGATCACGGGCATTCATGGAGTCTGTGAGTGCCGCTGCCCGGGGGGCGCGCTCGGAAGCGTTGCAGGATGCCGGACCTGGCCCGTCCCTCCGGCCTATCCCTGCCCTCGTGTCGTACCGAGACCCGGTTGTCAGGGAGAGCGTCGAGGCAATGGACTTTACCGGCGTCCACGAGGGTGACGTCGGCCTCTCCCCGCAATACGTTTCGCAGCGGGGACAGGTCGACGGACGCCTGGTATCTCTGGCAGGTCAGGCGCAGGGTCAGGGAGCTGAGCGAAGGGAAGGCATCGGCAAGGTCCGGGATCTGTTCACCCGTCAGGACACCCTCCAAGTTGTGTGAGGTGACCTGGGGCAGCGGCAGCGTGGGGAGTGGAACGCCATGCGAGGAGGACAGTCTCAGAGACTTCAGGTTCGCGGCCCGGGTGAGGAAGGCGAGGTTCGCGCCGTCGGGCAGCCGGTGCAGGACGAGTTCCTCGGCCGGGCTGTCAGCGAGCGCGGTCAGGTCTGTGATGACGTCGCACGACTCGACAGCGAGACGGCGCAGCCCGCTCAGCGGGGCAAGGGACGGCAGTGTGACCGATACCGCGCTGGACGGAGCGATTGACAGAGAGTGGACCTCCAGCGGCGCGACGGCGTCGACGAGGTTGGCCGACAGCATCTGGCCCCGCAGGGACAGGTGCGGAATGCGGTCGAGCGCGTCCAGGCAGGCAATCTGCTCGGGGCCGGACAGGTGCAGGGTCAGGTCGTCGACCGGAAGCCCGACCAGAATCTCCTCGGCGAAGGAGCGGGCGTCGAAGTAGGGCCAGGGCAGGGCGACTTCCTGACGTACGCTGCGGTCGGCGACGCGCTTGAAACGGGCCAGCTGATCGAGCGCGGCCTCTCCCCCGATCCGGGCGATGGTCATCACTGTCGCCCGGGCCTGTTCCGGCGTCAGTTGCTCGGGGCCGGGCCGCAGGCCGAGGACGATATCCCCAGCGGTGGCCAGCTGTTCCCCGTCGGCCGGGGTGTCGGGTGGGATCAGGGTTGACGCCCGAAGCGTGACCGCAGCGCGGACGGCCGGGTCAAGGGTCGTCGCGTGTTCGAGGGCGGCGGCAGCGAGCAGGTGGTAGCGGCGGCGCAACGGCAGGTCGACGGTCTGGTCACCCAACTGGACCAACTTGCGTAGAAGGTAGGCGCGTTCACCGTCCCGGGCGTGACCGATGGTGAGCCGGATCACGTCCTCCCATTGGTCATCACGGCCCGACTCGGCAAGCAGGTCGAGGTCCTCGGCCTCAACGGCGGCCTTTGCCCCCAGGTAGTCCTGGAAGGTGCGGTGAATGAAGTCCACCATGCCGGCGGACGGTTCCCGGAGCAGCCCGCTGCGCAGCAGCAGATAGGCAAAGACATCCTCGGCATGGTCGGGCGGCGCCATTTGCGGCATGGTCGGGAGCTTTTCGCGGATGATGCGCACCGCGGTCGTCTGGACCGCCTCAGAGCGTCCGTTGCGGATCAGCCAGTACGCGATCCTCTGGAGCAGCTGGACCTGCGCCTCCTCCGTGGGCGCGAGCCCTGTCGGCACGGGGATCTCACGCTCCTTGTCGCGGCGCACGAGCAGCATGTTGAGTGCGGCGGCGTACAACTCCATGCGACGCTCGGGAAGATGTGTGAGCCGGTCGCGGTGCAAGGCGCAGATGAGTGCGCACATCAGCGGATTGGTAGCCAGGCGATACAGGTCGTGCTTCTGCCGCAGATTGCTCCGCAAGGCGTCTCGGCAGCGTTCCACCGCTTGGCGTTCCTCGGGCTCGTCGGCCGTGGTGAGAACAGCGTTGTGCCAGCGGTGGACTGCGCCTCATCGCCCCGGATCGCCCCGGCATCGGGGGCACCGACGCCCGTTGCCTGCCGCGGGTCGTGGACTGGGCCGCGGAAGCCACCCTGGTCCTTGACGCGTTGGACGTCGGCTCGGTGGCGCTGCTCGGCGTCTCGGGTGGCGGAGCGTTCGCGGCCGCATGCGCGTCCGAGCTGCCTGACCGCGTCCGCAGCCTGCTGCTCATCGCGCCCGTTGGCCCGCCTGCCTGGCCCACCCGCGGGATGGCAGCCGGGCAGCGCGCGTCCTTGCAGATCGCCCGGCACGCTCCGGCCCTCGGTGGCTGGTCTCTGGGCCGCCTGGCCACGCTGGCGCGCCGGGCACCAGGGCTGTTCCTTCGTCTGGCGACCAGCGAGATGCCCGCCGGCGACCGGCGTGCTCTCGCCCGGTCGGACGCGCGCGCGGCCTTCCTGACCAACTACCTGCGAGCGTTCCACCGCGGCAGCTGGGGAGTCGGGCAGGATCTGCGCGTGCTGACCCGACCCTGGGGTTTCGACCTCAAGTCGATCAGGGTGCCCACGTCGATCCACCAGGGGGACGCCGACACTACCGTCCCGCTCCAGCACGCCCGCCGCTTCGCCGCGGCGATACCGGGCGCACGCCTTCACATCCATCCCGGCCAAGGCCACTTCTCGATCCTCACCGCACCCGAGCAGACCCTGGCGACACTCGCCGCATAGCCGGTCGAGGTTGTCGGCCGGAGATCACGGCGACGGCGCGTCCGGAGCAACCGGCCGACGTCGCCCCAGCCGTCGGGCAGGTACGCCGGGCCGGCGGCGATGCCCGACAGGGGGTTGCCCAGGAAGAGCATCAGGGTGGCTCCGAGGCCGAGTCCGGCCGGCCCGAGCAGCGCCGCGAACCCGAGGAACGGCAGTGAGATGGCGGCCATGCCGAGCGAAAGCCCCAGCGCGGCAGGCCAGTAGGCGCCGTCGATGGTGCCGAAACCGTACTGGAGCACCACTGCCACCGCGGCAGCTCCGGTAGGACGAGGGCTCTCATCACACCAACTCGCCACTACCCGGAGCTCCATTGTTGGTCGAGTCTGACATGGCTGTCGCCTCGCTGTCCGCTTTCGCGGATTGGTGTCGGCATTGGTGTTAGCAGAGCTGCCGACGCGGGCGACACCGCATGCGCTGAGGGGCTGCTGAGGCGGTTACTGCTCCGGCAGGTGACCCTTGAGGAGCAGTCGAGGTCATGCCCCGTTGCGCGCCGAGCGGTTCAGGCGGAACGCGGAGATGAGGAAGAAGACGCCGCCGAGGAAGGAGTAGCCGGCGAGGACTCCCAGCGAGGGGTTCTCGCTGCCGGCCTGCGCGAAGAACGACGCACCGGCGAAAGCGGAGATGGCGCCGCTGATGATCATCGCCCACTGGCCGCCCAGTTTCCGGCGGACGGCGCCCGCGACGAGTTGGACGATTCCCGAGGTGACGGCCCAGACTCCCCAGACCCGCAGCACGGCCGGGATGCCGGACGTGGCGGCGACGGCCAGGGCGATGGCTGCCAGCGAGCTGATCGCGATGTTCACGTACAGGGCAGGAGCCGTGGTGCCGTTCGTCCTGGCGGACCGGACGTCGACGATCGCGGCCGCCACGTCGAACAGGGGGTAGATCACCAGCAGCGTCACACTGAGCGGGCCGAGTGTGCCGGCGGTCGCGAACAGCAGGGCGGCCCACACGGCGGCGAACGCGAAGCGCAGGAAGTACAGCTTCCGCAACGTCACGGGAACGCTGGAGGGGGCGGTGCTCACGAGGGTGTCCATGGGGGTGCCTTTCAGTGGTGGTGTAGTGAGGTGAGACGGGTGGGTCATCGCGTGCCGTGGTCCGCTTCTTCGATCAAGTGCATGAGGCCGTCCGCGGCGGCGGTGGGAACCGGCGTGAGGAGCAGTTCGGGCAGCGGGTGCGCCACGGGCTGGGCCAGTTGCCCAGGCGTTCGCCCGTGTCGGGGGCGAGTGCCTTCACGTCGCTGTCGCCGGCCGCGGCGTTGCTGATGACCGCGCCGCCGCAGGAGTGTCCGGCCAGGACGACCGGGCCGTCGAGCTGTGGAGGACGTCCTTGAGGGCGGCGGTGTCCGTCGGCAGGCCGCGCAACGGATTGGCGGCGGCACGCACCCGGTAGGCGTCGTGCCGGAGCCGCTGGTTCACGCCGTTCCAGCTGGAGGAGTCGGCGTAGGCGCCCATGCACCAGCACCACGGTCGGCTTGTCACCAGCAGGCTTCCCCTGGTGTGTGGCGGGCTCGGGGGCCGGGGACGGCTGGGAGACGGCGGCCGGCAGGGTCACGAAGCCGGCCACAGCGGCCAGGGCCACACCCGGGAAAACGATGTCGCGACGGAGAGCCATGAAGGCACTACCAATCAGGATGGAGAACGTTCTGTCTTGTCGCGAGATTTAACGGGACCGGCGTAGCCACTGTCAAGACCGAACGTTCTACTTCATCGGCTTGGTACGCTGTACCGCATGAGTAGGAGCCCAGACGGCGGCAGCGCATCCGCAGCGCGAGCGCGGCTGCTCAACAAAGCAACCGAGATCTTCTACGCAGAGGGGATCCACTCCGTCGGCATCGACCGGATCACCGCGGAGGCGCAGGTGACCCGGGCCACGCTGTACCGGCACTTCTCCGGTAAGGAAGAACTCGTCCTCGCGTATCTCGGCCAGGCCGACCAGGGAATCCGGGGACAGATCGCCGCGGCGCAGGCAAGCAGCCAGTCGGTGGTCGATAAGGTCCGGGCCGTCTGCAGGTCCATCGCCGACGGCATCCAGTCCACCGGTTTCCGCGGCTGCGCCTTCCTCAACGCGGCGGCCGAGTATCCCGATCCCGACCACCCGATCCACCAGGCCGTCCTGGCCCACCGGCAATGGTTCCTGAACACCGTCACGGACCTGCTGGCACAGACCGGCGACGCACCCGCCGACGCAGCCGGCCGGCACCTCGTCATGCTCAGGGACGGCGCCATGGCGGCCGGCTGCCTCTTCGACCCCGAACTGGTCTCCGAAACCTTCCTGCAGGGCGTCGAAGGGATCCTGCAGGCGCGCACCGCCTCAGCGCCTGCGCCAGGCCCGGCCACCTCCGACACCACAGGCGTGGCTCCCTGAGCTCTCGCGTCACCGCCGTTGACAGGCAAGACGCTCATGGCGCGTCGCTAAATGCCGGGACGGTCGATCACCTCGGCGAGGGTGCGCAGGCCGGATGCCGGACGCCGCCACGGCTCGGCGCCGGAGACACGACGTGAGCAGCGAGGATCTCGGCGAGGGCGGGCCAGCGCGGGACGGGTGCCTGGCCGTTGGGGAGTCGGACGGCCTTGGTGTAGCCGAACTCACGCAGGGTCTCGGCAGCGTGTTCGCGGCCGTAGCCGCTGGCCTTGGTACCGCCGAAGGGGCTGTCGAGGGCGGCGCGGTTGTAGTTGTTGACCAGGACGACGCCGGCCTCGACGCTCCGGCCGACCCGCAGGGCGCGCTCGGAGTCGGCCGTGAAAACCGCACACAGCAGGCCGAAGTCGGTGCCGTTGGCGATGCGGACGGCTTCTGCTTCGTCCTCGAAGGGGATGACCGCGACCACGGGGCCGAAGATCTCCTCGCGGGCGATGCGCATGTCCGGGTTCACCTCGGTGAACAGGGTGGGTGCCACGTAGAAGCCGTCGGCGAGGACGGGGTCCGTGGGGAGGGGCGCCTGGGCCGCGAGCTTCGCGCCTTCCCGTACGCCGATGTCAATGTAGTCGCGGACGCGGCGCTGGTGAGCGGCGGTGACCAAGGGGCCTACGTGGGTGCGGGGGTCGGCGCCGTCACCGACCTTCAGCCGGGGTACCGCCTCGGTCATGCGGGCGACCATCTCGTCGTGGACCGGGCGCTGTACGAGCAGCCGGGAGGCGGCGGTACAGGCTTCGCCCTGGTTGAAGTAGCCGCCCTCCACAGCCGCGGCGAGGGCGGCGTCCAGGTCGGCGTCGGCGAAAACGATCAGCGGGTTCTTGCCTCCCAGCTCCATGATCGTCGGCGTGAGGTTCTCGGCGGCAGACTTGATCACGGCCGTGCCGGTGGCAGGGGCGCCGGTGAAAGACACCTTTCGCACCAGCGGGTGGCTGGTGAGGGCTGCTCCGGCGTCGGGGCCCCCGGGCACGACGTGGACCACGTCGTCGGGGAGCACCTCGCGCAGGAGCTCGACGATCCGCATGATGGTCAGCGGTGCCTCCTCCGGCGGCTTGATGACGACCGCGTTGCCGACGGCGAGAGCGGGGGCGGTCTTGCCCGCGGTGTGGATGGGCGGCCAGTTGAAGGGGACGATCGCGCCGATCACTCCGTAGGGCTGGAGCGTGGTGATGTCGAGGGCGAAGCCGACGTCGCGGGCGCCGCCGGGGAGCTCCTCGGCCAGCGAGGCGAAGAAGTCGAAGACGCCGACGCACGCCTGCAGATCGAACGTGCGGGCCTGACTGTAAGGCTTGCCGACCTCGCTGCATTCCAGGGCGGCCAGCTCGTCGGCATGGGCGCGGACCAGCTCCGCGGCCTTGCGCAGGTACGTGCCGCGCTCGCGCGGCGTGCGGCGGCTCCAGGACAGGAAGCCCTCGTGCGCGGCGCGGACCGCGGCGTCGATCTCGGTCGTGCCGCCGCCCTGGACGATGGTCAGGAGTTCACCGGTTGCGGGGTTGTGCACGGGGAATCGCTCGTCGGGGCGGCTGGAGGACCAACGGGAGAGGGTGACGGGCTCAGGCACGGTCGTGCTCCTTTCGTGGCGGTGATGCGGGGGTGGGCAGCAGGTTCAGGCGGCGGGCGTTGCCGCTCGCCACGTCCCGCTGCTGCTCGGGGGACAGGGCGGCGGCCTTCAGCTGTCCGAGGGGGTCGGGTTCGCCCATGTCGAAGGGGTGGTCGGTACCCAGCAGCACGCGGTCGGATCCCAACTGGTCGACCAGAGAGCGGAGTTGGGTCGGGGAGTGGACGAGCGAGTCGACGTGGACGTCGCGCGGGTAGCTGCTCGGTGGCCGCTCGCAGGTGGCCGCGTCGGGGCGGACCCGCCAGGCGTGGTCGCCGCGTCCGAGGTAGGCGGGCAGGTAGCCGCCGCCGTGCGCGGCCAGGAGCCGCAGCGCGGGGTGGCGGTCCAGGACCCCGGCGAAGATGAGATGGGAGAGCGCGATGGCGTGCTCCAGGGGCTGGCCGATGGTGTTGGCCAGGTTCCAGCGGTCCAGGCGTGTGCCGAGTTCGCAGCCGAAGGGGTGGAGGAAGATGAGCGCTTCCAGTTCCTGCGCCCGCTGCCACAACGGCTCCAGCCGGGGGTCCGACAGCTCGATGAGTCCGTCGCCTGTGGGATCGGGGGCGTAGGTGGAGATCTCGACGCCCTTCAGGCCGCAGTCCCGTACCGCGTGTTCCAGTGCGGCGACGGCGAGTTCGGGGTGTTGCAGCGGCACGACGCCCAGCCCGGCGAGTTGGCCGGGCCGCTGCGCGCAGTGCGCGGCGATCCCCTCGTTGACGGCCTGGCTCAGGTCCATGGCCTGGTCGGGTCCGGCCCAGTAGTGGAACTGGGCCGGGGTGACCGATACCAACTGCACATCGATCCCCGTACGGGCCATGTCGGCCAGCCGGACCTCGGCGTCGACGAGGCTGGGGATCCGCTCCCGGACCATGCGGACCGACACCTCGGCCGACTCCTGCCCCTGGCACCGCAGTTCCACCTGCCGCCGCCGGTCGAGCGCGGGGCTGCCCGCCACCATCGCCTCGATCCGCGGAAGCAGGGCGTGCGCGTGGACATCGACGGACGGCTCATCGCCGGGGTTCCCGGTGAAGCCCCCACTCATGACACGCTGCCCTCGGCAGACTCCGACGCCCAGGCCGGCGCGTTGGCCACCGCGGCCTGCGCCATCTGTCGCAGCAGTCCCTCCGGCTTCTCCGGCAGCCGACCGCCGCGCGCCTCGATACGGGGCTCCAGCCGCTCCCAGGCACCCTCGACTTCGCGCACCGCCTGCGCGGACCGCTCTCCCGTGAGGCGTCCGCGCTCCTTGACCATCGCGCCGCCGACCAGGACCGTGTCGATGTCCGAGGCCCGCGAATGGAGCACGATCGTCGCCATCGGGTCGAGGACCGGCCGCTGGTGCACCCCGTCGGTGCGCAGCAGCACGAGGTCGGCGGCCTTGCCCGGCTCCAGCGAGCCTGTGACCGACCCGAGTCCTAGCACCTCGGCGCCGCCGAGTGTCGCGTGGTGGAGCACGTCACGCGGGCTCAGGTGCGGGGCGCCGAGCGCGCCGGTGCCGTACGGCGAGTCCAGCGCCGCCCGGTGGCGGTGGGCGTTCTCGGTGTGCAGGGCCACCCGCATCCAGGCGAAGGGATCGGCGGCGTTGTTGGCCTGGATGTCGGTGCCGAGACCGGAGGGGATGCCCAGTTCGGCGGCACGGGCGAAGACGGGAAGGCCCAGGCCCATCTGGAGTTCGGTCTCCGGGGTGCTGGACACCCCGGCGCCGCTGTCGGCGAGCAGCTTCAGCTCCGCGTCGGACGCGGCGTTGACGTGCGCGTGGATGTGGCCCGGACCGAGCAGCCCGTCCCGGTGGAGCCACTCGATCTCCGGCGCGCGCACGGCGCCCCATATCGAGTCGGTGTGCGCGGTCACCGTCAGCCCGAGCTCACGGGCGAGCAGGAACTCGGCGCGGGTCGCGTCCCAGGGGACGCCGCCGATGTCGTTGACGGCGACTCCGAGCCGTACGAGGGAACGGGCGTCGTCCGCCGCGAAGCGCTCCGCGCGCAGGGCCCGCAGGTCGGCGAGGCGTGCCTCGTGGGAGGCGAAGTACGGCCTGGGGGAAGGGGCGTCCGTCAGGCCGTAGCACCACAGGGCGCGGATACCGGCGTCCGTGACGGCCCGTATCCCCTCGCGGGCGTGGTCGGGGGTGTTCACGGCGTGCGCGAAGTCGATGGTCGTCGTGATACCGGCCTCAAGGGCCGCGACGGCGCCCGCGTACGTACCGGCGTAGACGTCCTCGGGCTTCTGGGCCCCCGCGTGGTGGAAGCGGACGCCCCAGGCGAAGTCGATGATGTTCCACTCGGCGGTCATGCCGCGCAGAACCGTCTCCCACAGGTGGTGGTGGGTGTCGACGAAGCCCGGCAGGACGTACATGTCGGACGCGTCGACGACCCGGGCCGTCGCCGGCACACCGCCGATCTCGGTGCCGATCCGCGTGATCGTCCCGTCCTCGATCAGGACGTCCGCGCGGAGCATACGGCCGTCGCGCGGGGCGCCGACGAGCACGGTGCCGCCCCTGACCAGCGTGGCTGAAGTCATGGCTGTGCCTCCCTGGAAAAGGGCCGGGTGAAGACCGAAGCCCTCGAATGTGAAAGCATTTAACATCACCGTAGCTGGTAATGTGAAAAGCCTCAACATTGGGATGGCGTGCAGAAGGGACACCCATGACGGAGACGGCGGATACCGGCCACAAGGGCCGGGGCGGCGAGGGCGGACAGCGCTCCTACCACCACGGTGACCTGCGCCGCGCGATCATGGACGCGGTCCTCGAACTTGTCCGCGAGCGCGGCGTGAACGGCTTCACCCTCTCCGAGGCGGCCCGCCGCGCCAACGTCTCGGTCGCTGCCCCCTACCGGCACTTCGCCGACCGGGACGCGGTGATCACCGCCGCCGCGACCGAGGGCTTCACCGCGCTCGCCGACACCCTGGAAACGGTCGTACGAGCTCATGCCGAAGACCCCGCGGCGCTCCCGGAGGAGATGAGCGCCGTCTACGTCGCCTTCGCCGCCGCCTCACCGGCCCGCTTCGCCCTGATGTTCACCTCGGGCCTCGACAAGACCGGCGCTACCGAGCTGCTCGCCGCAGCCGATCGCGCGCACTCGGCCCTGCTGGACGCTGTCGCCCACCTGCCCGCTGATCCGGAGGCGACCGCGAGCCGCCTGTGGGCCATCGCCCACGGCGTCGCCATCCTCGCCGCCAACGACCTCCTCACCCCCCACTTCGCCACCGGCGAGAACACGGACACCGTCGTCCGCTCCGCCGTACGCGCCTGGGCGGCCGGCCTGACCGCCGGCCACCGGTAGGCCGGGGCAGGACCCGCCCCGGGTCAGCGGCCCGGTGGGACGACCGTCGCGACCACGACCCCCAGGTGGTGCGTCTGATTCGTATGGCCGGGCCGGTGAACAGGGCATGTGCCGCGTTCAACGGCCCGCCGCCATCAGCGGCAGCCGCAGCCCGGCCCCTGCCGACCGTGGGAGGCCCGTCGGCGCCCACGCCTATGACACTCCCCGCCAACAAGGCCGCGATTCCCGGTGGATGAGGCTCCCATTCCACTCCGACCCGGCAGTTCCCGGCAGTTCGTGGTTACGGGACAGGAGGCGGCGCGCCGCCGTGTCTGCCCGGCCTGGCACGGATCTCCCCGCCGCACCCGGCCCCCGCTGCGCCGAACCACCGTGCGGTGATGGCAACTCGATCGACATCACACGGATACACGACGGACAAAGATCGCCGTTTCCATGCTGAGGCCAAGGGTTTGTATCCCCTCACAAGGAGCCTACGATCGAAACCAATTCCTCGGCTCGTGAACGGTTCAACCGGCGCCACGCCATAGCCCTCGCCATAGCCGTGTTGATGGTCGCCGGCACGGCGTCGGTGACCACATCCAGAGCCGGCGCGGCCGGTCGTCCTGCCGAGAGACCGCTGTCCATCGACCTCGAAACGGCGACCGTAGCCCAGTTGGACGGTCTCCTCAGCTCCGGCAAGATCTCCAGCGCCAGGCTCACCGAAGCGTATCTGGAACGCATACGGGCCCTCAACTCCCAGGGGCCCTCGCTCAACGCGGTACGTTCCATCAACTCCGACGCGATGAAGGAAGCGACCGCCGCCGACAAGGCGCGGCGCGGCAAGGGCCCGCACAACCCCCTGCTCGGTATACCGGTCATCGTCAAGGACAACATCGATGTCGCGGGTCTGCCGACCACCGCCGGTTCGGTGGCACTCGCCGACTCGTATCCCGCGAAGGACGCACCGATCGTCGCGCGGTTCCGCGAGGCCGGCGCGGTCATCATCGGCAAGGCCAATCTCACCGAGTTCGCCAACTACCTGACCAGCGGGATGCCGGGCGGCTACAGCTCGCTCGGCGGGCAGGTGCTCAACGCCTACGACGCGAGTCAGACCCCGAGCGGATCCAGCGCCGGTTCGGGCGTCGCGGCCTCGATCGGCTTCGCCGCCGTCACCGTCGGGACCGAGACGTCCGGATCCATCCTCAGTCCCGCGTACTCCAACTCCGTCGTCGGCATCAAGCCGACGGTGGGACTGGCCAGCCGCACGGGCATCGTTCCGATTGCCGCCAGCCAGGACACGGCCGGCCCGCTCACGCGCACGGTCGCCGACGCCGCGGCCACGCTCACCGCGCTCGACGGCAGGGATCCGGAGGATCCCGCCACCGCCGCCAACCCGCTCATCGGGCACGACTTCACGAAGGACCTGTCGGCCACCGCGCTGCGAGGGGCCCGTATCGGCGTCGTCGCCGGCCAGGTCCCGGCCGCGGGAACCGACAACCGGGCTCTCTGGGACGCGGCCGTCACCGCTCTCCAGGCGCGGGGCGCGACGCTCGTCGATGTCACCCTGGACACCTCGGGCCACCCCTCGACCGTCCTCTCCTACGAGTTCAAGCGCGACCTGAACGCGTATCTGGCCCGGCTGCCGAAGAACGCCCCCAGGAAGAACCTCGCCGACATCATCGCCTACAACAACGCCCACGCCGGGGCGGCGTTGAAGTTCGGACAGGTCAACGCTGTCAATTCCGAGGCCAAGGACCTCGGCGCGGACAGCGCCGACACGGCCGCCTACGAGGCGAGCCGCGCCCAGGATCTGGCCGACAGCAAGGACCGCATCGACGCCGTCATGAAGGACAACAACCTGACGGCGCTGCTTTTCGCCAACAGCGGCAGCGCGGGCATCGGCGCGAAGGCGGGGTACCCCTCGATCAGCGTCCCGGCCGGCTACCAGGCCGCCAACAGGCGGCCGTTCAGCATCTCGTTCCTCGGCCGGGCGTGGAGCGAGCCCACCCTCATCGGCTACGCCCATGACTACGAGCAGGCCACCAAGCTGCGCCGGCCGCCGACGGTGATCAACCCGGCTCCGTACCGCTGCACCGCTCTCACCCGCCTCGGGGACTCCTGCGCGCCCTGACGCTGCCCCGATTCAGCAGGTGCCCCCAGCACTCGCCTCTTACTGAGGAGATATTTCCGTGAATTCCCCTCGCTCACTCGGTCGTGCGAAGTCCACGGCACTGGCCAGGTCCATGCTCAGCCGACGCAACCTGCTGCGCGCGGCAGGCGTGACCGGCGCCGGTCTCACCCTCGGCGCCGCGGTGCCTCCCAGCAGTTCCCTCGCGGCGCAGGCAGGACAAGCCCGGTCCGGCAAGCAGCGCTACGACGCACTGCTCAGGACGAGCAAGGAGACGGCGCTGTGGGGATGGTTCCCCACCAGCCGTCCCTCGGTCCTGACCGTGAAGTCCGGGACCGTGGTGAAGATCGACGCCATCAACCAGTCAGGTGTCTCGGACGCCCGGGGCCCCGTGGCGTACTTCGAGGCGCTCGGTGTTCCCGCCGGCCAGGTGCTGCCCGAGCTGGAAGAAATCCATACGATTCCCCGTACTCCGGGCTCCAGTGGCCATGTGCTCACCGGCCCGCTCTACATCGAGGAGGCCCAGCCGGGCGATGTCCTGGAGATCCGCATCCTGGATGTCTCACCGCGCGTGCCCTATGGAGTGAACAGCACCGGTCCGGGCCGCGGTGTCCTGTCGAACCTGCTGAGCGAACCGTCGACCCGGCTGCTCACGCTCGACAAGCGCAACCGGTACTACCAGTTCGCGCCCGGCATTCGGGTGCCGTTCAAGCCGTTCATGGGAATCACCGGCGTTGCGCCGCCCACCGAGGCGGGCTTTGTCTCGGCCAACCCGCCCGACCGCTGGGGCGGCAACCTGGATGTGCGTGATCTCACCGCGGGCTCGACGCTGTTCCTGCCGGTATTCCAGCCCGGAGCACAGTTCTACACGGGTGACAGCCATGGCGCGCAGGGTCACGGCGAGATCGACCAGACCGCGATCGAGCACTCCATGTCGCTGACCGCTCAGTTCATCGTGCGCAAGGGCGCCGGCCTGGAGTACCCACGAGCCGAACTGCGGGACCACATTGTGCCGATGGGCATCGACGCGGACCTCGACGTCGCGCTGCAGATCGCGGCGACCCAGGCCATCGGCTGCCTCCGCGAGATCACCAAGGGCGCGCTCAGTGTCGCCGACGCGTACGCGCTGTGCAGTGTTGGCGTGGACTTCGTCATCGCCGAGGCGGTGGACGGCAACAAGGTTGTCGCCGCGTACATCCCCAAGTCACTGCTGCCCTGAGCGATCGGGGAGTGAGTGCCCTGTGGAGCACACATGCCCCACAGGGCACAGGGCACAGTGCACGTCGTCTTCGACAGCGGCACTCGCCGCACCTTCGGCCTCGTGATCGGTGCGGACGGACCGCACTCGAACACACGTCGCCTGCCCTTCGGCCCCGAAGAGCCCTTCCACCAGGGAGACAGCGAGTGCCGAAGACGAGCGCGGGTACTCGGAGCGCCGCTCAGCGGACTCGGCCGGTACGGGCGCGGCGGCGGCGGTCAGTGTTGTGCCGCACCGCTGTGTGCCGTGCGGCCACCCTCTGCTTGTCCGGCTTGCCGGCACCGGTGAGGGGCAGCGCGTCGTGGAACGTCACCACGGCCGGTACGTGCTTCGGGGAGAGCTCGGCGGTGACGTGACCGATCAGCGTCCCGGAGTCTGCGGTGCTGCCCGGCCGCACCACGACGGCGGCGTGGATGTGCTCCACGTGGTCGTCGTCGACCACGCAGTACACCGCGGCCTGGGCGACCTCCGGATGAGTCAGCAGCGCGTTCTCCACATCCGTGGGACGGACCTTGATGCCGTTGGTCTTCATCACCTCGCCCATCCGCCCGTGCAGGCGCAGACAGCCGTTCTTGTCGACGGAACCGAGGTCGCCGGTGTGCACCCAGCCGTCGCGGATGGTCACGGCGGTCAGCTCCGGTTCGCCCCAGTAGCCGAGCATGGTGGACGGGCTCCGCACGCACACCTCGCCGATCTCACCGGGCGGGACGTCACGATCGTCGTCCAGGTCGCGGATGCGTACCTCCGCGGTCGGGCGCCCGGCGGTCCCTCGGAGTTCCGGATCGAGGTGGTCCGGCGCGGTCAGGATGCTGATGGGGCTGGTCTCCGTGGTCCCGTAGATCGGCGTCCAGCAACAACGCCTGGTTCCACTGGTCGGGCTGGCTGAAGTGCTGCCGGAAGAACCATTCCTGGGCGGGGGACAGCGCGGTGTCCTCGGCCGGGAACGGGACCACCGGGCGGTCCGTGGTCCCGGGGCCCTCGCCCGCGGCGCCCGCCCGTAGACGGGTGGCCAGGGCAACTGTTGTGGGTTCGGCCAGAAAGGCGGCAGCGGATACCCGATGGCCGCGGGACTGCAGGTCCGCGATCACCTGGATGGCATCGATGGAGTTGCCGCCGATCGACGAGAAGTCGTCGTGCGGGGTGAAGTCATCGTGACCGAGTTGGCGCCGCCAGACCGTCAACACCTCGTTGAGCAGCGGATCCTCCGAGGAATGGGCGCTTCGGAGCTCGGTGGGGCTCTCCATCTTCAGTCCGAGCCGGTGTGACTTAGGGAGAGGACGTTCTGGACGAGGCTCGTGATGCGGGTGGTCGAGCAGCGCGGCTTACGCAGGAGCCGCCAGGACTTGAGGGTGGCGACGGCCTGTTCGCCGGCCGGCGCTCAGGCGCCGCAAGTGGGCGCCGAGCACGCGGCGGTGGTGTGTTCCCGCAGGCGAGTGGTGAGGAAGCGCGGGGCAGAGCTGGACAGGTCCAGCCCGGACGAGCACACGAAGCCTCTGATGGGGACGGTTCTTCTTGGCCGAAAACCCATCTACCGCTCCCGAGGTGTGGGTGGTGGTGAGAGCCGCGAGGTCCTGCGTTCGCCAAGCCGACCTCCGGCCGCCTTCGAATGGCGAGATCAAATCTCAAGCTCACACGGTGTAGCCTCCGTCCACGTTCCAGTTGGCGCCCGTCACGTACCACGCCTCGGGCCGGGCGAGGTAGGCGATCGCGCTGGCGATGTCGTCAGGTTTGGCGTACGAAGGGGTGGCCATCAGGTTTTTCATGGCTGTGGCGAACTCAGTGCCGTCTGGATTCATGTCCGTGTCGGTCGGGCCCACCTGGACGTTGTTGACCGTGATGCCACGGGGAGACAACTCACGGGCGAGGCCCCTGCTCAGCCCGGCGACAGCCGCCTTCGTCATCGCGTACACCGACATACCACCGGCCGGCACACGGTCGGCGTTGATGCTGCCCACGGTGATGATGCGGCCCCCCTTCTCCAGGAAGGGCACAGCGGCCTGAACGGCCGCGAACACGCCCTTGACATTGACCGCCACCATCCGGTCGAACTCTTCGATGGGGAATTGCTCCACGCCACCGACGCCGGCCACCCCGGCGTTGTTCACCAGGATGTGCAAACCACCGAGTTCCGAGGCCACCCGACGGACGGCAGCCTGGACGGCCCCCGCATCCGCGCTGTCGGCCCGAACAGCCAGCGCTGTGCCTCCGGCTGCGGCGATCTCCTCGACCAGAGCATCAGCGGGAGCCTTCCCGTTGACGTAGGTGAACGCGACGCGGGCACCCTCTCGTGCGAGGCGCCGGACGACGGCCGCCCCGATCCCTCGTGAACCTCCGGTGACCAGCGCCACCTTGCCGTCAAGAGCTGCTGCTACCTGCTGAGTCATAGCTGTTGCCTTCCAAAAGGAGTTGAGATGTCGATGTCGATTCGTGCGTTGACCGTCGTCGTGCCTGGTGGGCGGCTGACCGCCTCGGAGGGCGAAAAGTCTTTACAGGGTCCGGAACGGGCTGAGACCAGCCACTTCCCAGAAGGCGATCTTCCGGGTCGCTTCGGGGCGGTTCGCGGCGAAGCTGTAGGCCACCATCGCCCCGATGTCCTCGCCTGCGATATTCACCTTGCTGTAGCCGAGGGCGCGGATCAGCTCGTAGATGTCTTGGGCCATGGGCTTCTTGTCGTATCCGGTCGCGGGCTTGTCGGAGTCGCCCATGCCGCGCAGGTCCACCGCGATCACTCGGTAGTGCTCCGCCAGCGGCGGCATGATCTTGTGGAACTGGTACCAGGTCCGTGGCCATCCGGGGAGTAGTACCAGGGGGTAGCCCTGGCCCCCGGCGACGTAGTGCAGCCGGATGCCGTTGACTTCGGCGAAACCGCTCGAAAAACCCTCGATCACCGTTTTGTCCTCCGCATCAGCTCTCACGTGGCCTGGGCAGCTCCGTGGGAAGCACGCGACATCGCGACCAATGAATGTGAATGATCATTACCAAATGAAGGCTACCACTGTGTGAATGATCGTTCAAATACGGCTATGCTTGGGGACATGCCACGCCCTCGCACCTTCGACGAGCAGGACGTCATCGATCGCGCCATGGAGCTGTTCTGGACCCGCGGCTACGAAGCGACGTCCGTCCCCGACCTCACTGCCGAACTGGGCATCCACCCGGGTTCGCTGTACCGCACCTTCGGCGACAAACGCACACTCTTCCTCAAAGCTCTCGCCCACTATCGCGACGGCAGAGCCCGAACCCTCGCACCCCTGTTGCTGGCCGGAGGTCCCGTCCTGCCCCGGATCCGTGCCGTCCTGCTCGGGTGGATCGAACTGGCCGCCGACGAGGACCGCCCTCGCGGGTGCCTGATCGCCAATACCGCCGGCGAGCTACTGCCGGGCGACCAGGACGTCGCTGCCAGCGTCAACGACATTTTCTCCGTCGTCGAGGACGGATTCCTTCAGGGACTACGGGTAGCAGCCCGCACCGGGGAAGTCTCCGACGATCTGGACCTGCCCTCCTGCGCGGTCATGCTGACGATGCTGTTGGAAGGGCTGCAGGTGCTGGTGAAGGCGGACCCCGATCCCCGACGCCTCGTTGCCGCCGTGGACACCGCACTCGCGTCCATAGCGGCGGTAGGCAACCCAGCCGCCCACCGCCGGCCGGTGAAGGGCGTGGATCAGGAGGACAGCCGGTAGGAGCGGACGAACGGGGTGGTGCCGCCAGCGGTTCCGCGTTCAGCGGGTGGGGTCGGCGATAAGTGCCCACGCGAGACGCTCGGCCGGCAAACTCCGGCCGAGCGTCTCGGCGAGCTCCTGGCGACAGCCAGTTGATCACTTGTGTTGCGACGACCCCTGGAGTTCGCCGTTGGGCACCGGGGACTCGTTGCTGTCGCAGACTTCCCGTCGTAGCCGCCCCCGCGCGCGGTCTGTGGCTGCTGTCCCGTCAGGTTCGGTTCTTGGAGCCGACGACGATGACGAGTTCGGCGTCCTCGGCGAGTTTCTTCACCGCGGTCTGGCGGTTTTGCGTGGCGTAGCAAATGTCGTCGCTGGGCGGGGAGGTCAGGTTCGGGAAGCGTGTCGTGAGGGCGTTGACGGTTTCCATGGTTTCGTCGACGGAGAGGGTGGTCTGGGAGAGCCAGACGACTCTTCGGCGCTCTGCACGCCCGACGCGCCGCGCAGCTCGCCGGATTCGACGACGCCCTGTTCGTCGGCCGTGACGGGCATGTATCCGAGGGCGGCACCTGGAACGTCGGCTTCGTCGACGAGAACGGCACCGTGGTGTGGCCACAGGCCGCGGTACTCCCGGGCGTGACCATGGCGCTGCTCCAGCAGCACGCCGAGCACCGGGTCGCCACTGTCACCCTGGAGCAGCGAAGGGCATGACAGCCGTGTTCGCGACGAACACGAGCATCGGCGTCCGCGCCGTCACGGCGATCGACGAGACCGAACTTCCCGGCGACCACCCGGTCCTGAGCCGGCTTCGAGAGACGTACCTCTCGGTCCCCGGCGAAACCCTGTGGAGCGGGACCATCCGCTTCAGGCTCCGGTGCTCGACCATCCGGATCACCAGCATCGTCCAGGCTGTCCTCAGCCTGCGTACGGCCGGCTCGGACTGACGTCGGGAAAGCTTATTGCCACCCTTGGGCCGTTCACCGGAGAAGACCGAACGTCACCGCTGCCGCAGTAGCGCCCAGGGCGGCCCCCGCGATCGTCTGGGCGGTTGTGTGATCGCGTAGGGCGACGCGAGACCAGCCGATGGCTGCCACGGCAAGCACCAAGAGGGACATCGCCAGGCCGTAGACCTGTATGAGGATCACCACGACCCCGCCTGCTACGGCGGTGTGTACGGAGACTTTCCAGCAGACCGTCACCGCCATGGTTGCGGCGAGACCGACGAGCATGGCCATGACCAGGGCGAGGACGTCGCGCGGTGCGTCGAACACCACGAGCAGAGTGATGCCCAGCAGGACCGAAGCCATGGTGGCGCTCAGGGGAATCGCGCGCTGGCTTCGCACTTTCACGTGTTTGTCGGTCCAGTACCCGAGTTTGACCCCGAGCAGGATGACGGCGAACGGTATGCCGCCGCAGAAGAGTGCGGCCAGGAGGCCCCAGCCGAGTCCTGCCCAGTTGTCGGTGCTGTGCCGGCCGACGACGAGCAGGATTCCCATCACGAGATAGGCCGGGGCCAGGATGTCTGTCACCGTGCGGGCCAGGCGAGCGGGCGGATGGGGGGTGCTCATCAGGAGTCCTCACGATTGGATAGGGCGAAGTCGCGTACGAGTTCGGAACGGTGGGCCGTGGACAACTGCTTCAGAGCCTGTATCTCGGTGCAGAGGTCCGGACCGCCGCCGGCAGGCGGGACGATGTCTCCGGAGGCGGGCTGATTGCCGTCGGTGTAACGGGCCCGTCGGTCAGTATCCAGCATGCTTCGGTGGTGACCGCTGCTCGGGTGCCCACGGCCCCTGTTGTACGACGGAGGTGTGCGCCTGCCGGCTCGGCACCGGCAGCGACGGGCGGACCGCCGTCCACTCCGCGTCCGTCATGTCGGTTGGGCAGCGCGGCTACCGGAACCCGGTGTCGACAGCGTTTCCGAACCGGTGCGCGAGGCAGTCACACTCCGGGGCGAACCCTTCGCGACCACCCAATCGAGACTCCCGTTCGACACACATCGCTCAAGATCGGAAAGACACACAGTCTTGCGCGACGACACTCAGTCTTCCGCGATCTGGATGATTGTTTTGCCGGGGGTGGGGCGTCCGTTGTGGGCGAAGGCGGCGGCGGTTTCGGACAGTGGCCGCACATCCCCGACGATGGGCTTGAGCCGTCCGTCGCGAACACGCCGGACGAGGTCCGCGAGGCGGGCGCGGTCGGGTTCGACGACGAAGAAGACGGCCCGCCCGTTGTCGGGCTGGACGGTGGGCGGCTCGGCGATGGTGACGAGGGTGCCGCCGGCGCGTACCAGGGCGGTCGAGCGTTCGAGGATGTCGCCGCCGAGCACGTCGAATACCAGGTCGACCTCGCCGACGTCTTCGAGCCGGTCGGTCTCCAGGTCCACGAAGGTGTCCGCGCCGAGACCGAGAGCCGTGTCCCTGTGGGTGGCCCGTCCGGTGCCGATCACCCGGGCTCCCGCCTCGTGCGCGAGCTGCACAGCGATCGACCCGACACCGCCCGCGGCGCCGTGGATGAGCACGGTCCGGCCTGTCGTGAGGTGGCCATGGTCGAACAGGCCCTGCCATGCGGTCAGTCCGGAGATCGGCAGCGCGGCGGCCACCGTGTGGCCGACGTCCGCCGGCAGCGGAGCGAGATTGCGGGCCTCCACCGCCGTGTACTCGGCCAATGATCCATTACGGGTCCAGTCGGCCAGACCGAACACCCGCTGCCCGACGGTAAGACCGGTGGTGCCGTACCCCAGTTCGGCCACCACACCCGACATCTCATGCCCGGGCACACTCGGCGTCCGGTCGCGCCCGGCGCGGTCGGCCCATGTCCCCGGCCAGTCGAGCTCCCCCGGCGTGAAGCCCGCGGCATGCACCCGCACGATGACATCGTTCTCAGCGGCGTGGGGGTAGGGCTGGTCCGTCAGCGACAGTCCACCTACACCGGCGTCACGGTCTCGAACGGTGATGGCTTGCATGATGGGTCCTTTCCAGGAGGAATTTTCGAATGAGGGATTCGCGAGCACGGCAGGAATTGCGCATTGTTCGGTCCGCTCTTGAGCCTGTGGTCACACTGAAGATATCCGCGCCATCGTGTGCGAAATTCTGGTTGGCGGGATCGAATCCAGTACATGATCGGTTTTGTCATGGCTGTCGGATACGGAAGCCGGTACAGCGGGTAGATCGGTGACGGTGCGCTTGCCGTCGCCATCATCACCGCATTGGCGCAGACCGGCACGCGAAGGCCGCACCTCGCCCGAGACGACGCCCGTCGCGAGGGCGACTCACACGTTTTATCACGTTGTCTTTTAGGGCGCCCTGATCAGCTCGGCCAGGGACTGCCGATGATGCGCTCGACCGTGGTTGTGCGACGGAAGCCGGGAACGAAGTGCTCCAGCACATCCGAATTCACTGTTCCGTTCGTGGTCTCCGGACGGTGCTCGAGTCCGTCGACGAAGGCCTGCAAAAACTCGTTCTTGAAGTCGCCCCGCGGATGGACGGCGGTGATCTCGTCCACCTGGCCGCGATCCAGCTCGTCCAGACCCACGCCGAGCACGTCGGTCAGAACCCCGAAATTCGTGATGGCGATCTCCGGCCCCATCCGCCCGGGAATTCCCGGGGTCGTGTGCAGTGCGATCGCCGTCCACACCACGTCGGCGGCCGTGGCCGGGAAACCGCGGTCGAGCATGAACTTACGTGCGTGGTCGGCCGAATCGACCTCGAAGCGCTGCTCTGCGTCGGAAAACGGCGTCAAGAGGCCGATTTCATGAAACATGGCGGACAGGTAGAGAAGCTCCGGGTCGGGCTCCAAGCCGAGCCTGCGAGCATGAATGGCGCCGAAGACGAAAACGCGCCGGGAGTGATGGTAGATGAGGGGGCTGGTCATCTTCTGCATCAGGCGGGTGGCTTCGGCGACCGCCGCCGTTTCAGGAATCTCTACCCCCGCGATGATCTCGCTCATGACCTCTGCGCCTTCCGATATCCGTGTGCTACGAATGGACGATGCGTCCGTCTTCCACACTGCCGACCACCCCGTGTCCGGCGCCGCCTCGGTCCGGCCATGAGTCACCCGAATCCGGACAGGCGGGCAGCGGGGGAGTGGGCTCCGCCACGCATCAGGTCACGATCCTCGTCTATGACGGGGTCAAACTCCTGGACGTCGCCGGCCCCGCGGAGGTATTCGCGGAAGCGAACCGACTCGGTGCCGACTACGAGATCGTGCTGGTGTCACCGACCGGTGCCGATGTCACCTCAGGATCACGGCCCTGATCTGACCCGCGACGTCGCCTGCGCCCTGGTGGTCTATTTGCGGCGTTCGGGCGGCCAGTCACAGTTCTCCGCCCCACTGCAAGGACCGCCGCCCCGATCTCCGTCCGTCCGCAGAATCACCGACTTGATCACGGCGGATCCCGGGGGAAACCATTCACTCGGCGGACTCGCCAAGCATCTCAATGTGAGCCCTCGGCATCTCACGCGGCTCTTTCACGACGAGCTGTCCACCACGCCGGCCCGGTACGTGGAGATGATTCGGTTCGGCATGGCAAAAGCTCTACTCGACCAAGGGCATACCGCAACGCAGACGGCATCTCTTGCCGGATTCCCGAATTATGAGAGTATGCGGAGAGTTTTCGTGAGGAAAATGTCGATCAGCCCCGCCGCCTATCAGCGCCGCTTCAGCACAGCGCGCCGAGCCAACGCGGGGTAGCCCCGTGACCACGACGGTGTCGAAGCCCAGGCGGACCCCCCGACTACCGTTGCTCCACATGACAGCCACCGAGATGGACATCACCGAGGACCTGATCCGGGATCTGCTGCGCGACCAGCACCCCGATCTGGCGGATCGCCCCCTGAAGCTCGGAGCACGTGGCTGGGACAACCAAGTGTGGCGGCTCGGCGACGACCTCGCCGTCCGGTTGCCCTGGGCGACGCAGTCCGCGGACGCGCTGCTGCGCAAGGAACACGCCTGGCTGCCCACCCTCGCCCCACACCTTCCTCTGCGGATCCCCGTTCCGCAGCGTCTTGGTGAGCCCTCCGAACGGTTTCCGCGGCCCTGGCTCGTCACCACGTGGGTGCCGGGCGAGCCCGCCGACCACGCCCCCGCGACGCGCGCCGCGGAGGCGGCCGTCACCCTGGCCGGCTTCCTGACCGCGCTCCACCGCCCCGCCCCCGACGGGGCGCCCGCAGGCCGACACCGCGGTGGCCCGCTGGCCGACACCGCCGAACACTTCACCCGAGAGCTCGCCTCGGCCACCGAACTGGGGCTGATCCGCGACCCGGACGCCGTCCGCGCGGTCTGGGAGGACGCCGCCGCCGCACCCGACTGGGCAGGCCCAAGGCTCTGGCTCCACGGCGACCTGCACCCAGCCAACATCCTGACCACGAACGGCACCTTCTGCGGCGTGATCGACTTCGGCGACCTCTTCGCCGGCGACCCCGCCTGCGACCTCGCCGCCGCCTGGATCCTGCTGCCGGACGGCGCCGCCGACCTCTTCCACGAGACCTACCGGCCAAGCCCGGACACCGCGACCCTGCGCCGCGCCCGCGGCTGGGCGGTGCTGCGCGCCCTCACCTGCATCCACATCGGAGACGCAGGTGTCCATGGCCGCCCAGGAGGCAAGCCCACCTGGGGCCCACCCGCCCACGCCGCACTGCGACGCCTCACCGCATCGATCCACCAGTGATCAGGCACTCCGGCGAGAGGTCGCAAAGACAAGAGGTCGCAAAGACAAGTGGAGAAGCTGTTTCCGATCCCTCTCGTTGACCTAGGGCCTTTCGTTTGGATCAGGCCGGGCTCGCGAGCCCTGGCACCATGCCTCGCCACGTTGTCATCAGTCGCCGACTCCCCCACAGCCTCAAGGGCGTGGGAGGTGCCCCCTCCGCGTCGGCTCCCTCCTCCGCCTTGCGATCCACGGCACCAGCCCCCGCTCCCTGATCCGGCCTGATCCAAACGAAAGGCCCTGGGCGCGGCGTTCGGCGATGAGCGCCGGCGTCATGGCGGCGTAGAGGCGGTGAGTTTGGATCGCCTTCAGGAAGGCCCTGACCTCGGTGCACGCGTGACCGCGAGCCCTTCCGGGCCCCCGCCCGACATGGGGGACGCCGACGACGAGGCCGCGGGGCGCCGCCACACTGCTTTCATTGGATACCCCTTAGGGGTACCTTGACGTCCGCCGGCAATGCCTCTGTCACCGTCAAGGAGACTCGCTGATGGACATCCGAACACGAGCTGTGCATGTGGTGAACGAGCCTATGGAGCATGTGAGTTGGCCGCTGAGTGTGCCCATTGTCCAGTCGTCGGCCTTCGCCTTCGAGTCCGCCGACGCGCTCGCGGACGCCATGGCCGGGCCGGACGGGAGCTATGTCTACACCAGGCGCGGCAACCCCACTGTTCGAGCCCTGGAACGCACCCTCGCCGGGCTGGAGGGCGGCGCTTCCGCGATCGCCTTCGCCTCCGGGATGGGGGCCATCAGCGGGGTGCTGCTCGCCCTGCTGAAGCCCGGCGATCACGTGCTGGCCCAACGCTGCCTGTACGGCGGCACGTTCGCCGTTCTCGCCGATCTGGCCGAGCGGTTCGGGATCGAGGTCGAGTATCTGCGGGGCGACGATGTGGGGGAGTTCGCGGCGCTCGTGCGGCCCACCACCCGTCTGCTGCTTCTGGAGACCATCGCCAATCCCACCGGACATGTGCCGGACCTCCCGAACCTCCTCGTGGCGGCGGGGCGGCGCGGCGTGGTGAGCGTGGTGGACAACTCCCTGGCCTCGCCCGTGCTCTGCCGGCCGATCGAGCACGGCGCGGACATCGTCGTGCACTCCACCACCAAGTACCTGGCCGGGCATTCGGACGTGCTCGGGGGCGCCGCCGTCTTCGCGGACTCCGGCCTCCGGGACCGGGTCTGGCCGCGCACCGTCGAACTCGGCGCCAGCGCCGACCCGTTCGCGGCGTGGCTGACGCTGCGCGGACTGCCGACGCTGCCGCTGCGGATGCGGCAGCACTGTGCCAACGCCGAAGTGCTCGCCAACCGCCTCGCGGACCATCCCGCCGTGACCGCCGTGCGCTGGCCGTGGCTCACCTGGCATCCCACTCACGATCTGGCCCGGAAGCTGCTGGCCGGCGGCGGTGGACTGCTGTCCTTCGAACTCGACGGGGGCCGGACGGCGGGGCGGGCCTTCATCGAGAAGGTGCGTCTGGCCCGGCTCGCGCTCTCCCTGGGCGGCGTGGAGACCCTCGTCGCACACCCTGCTTCCACCTCCCACCGGGAGTTGGGCGAGGAGGCCCTGGCCGCGGCCGGGATCGGCGCGGGCACGGTGCGGATGTCCGTGGGCATCGAGCACGCCGACGACCTGTGGGACGACATCGAGCAGTCGCTGGCGGCAATCTGACTTCCTCCTAGATTTGGATTGACAAAATAAACGATCGATTCATAGATTGGTTGGAGATAGGAAAGCTGACTCTTCGGCTCAAGGGGGGCGCCACATGCGCTACTTCGAGGACTTCCGCACTGGGGACATCCATGAACTGGGCTCTGTCGTCGTCACCGAGGAGGAGGTGCTGGAGTTCGCCAGGCGCTACGACCCGCAGCCGTTCCACATCGACCCGGAGCTGGCCGAGCGCTCCGCCTTCGGCGGTCTGATCGCCAGCGGCTTCCACACCGCTTCGCTCTTCATGCGGCGCTACGTCGACGGACTGCTCACCTACAGCGCCTGCGCCGGCTCGCCCGGCATCGATGAAGTCCGCTACCACCGGCCCGTACGGCCCGGCGACACACTCACCGCCCGGATCCAGATCCTCGGCTCGCGCCCCTCGCTCATGAGCCCCACCACCGGCATCGTTCAGCCACGCTGCGAGCTGGTGGCACCCGACGGGACGGTCGTGTTCAGCATGATCCTGCACAGCATCTTCAGGCGGCGCCCCGCCGATTCCTCCGCCCGAACCCCCGTGTCGATGTCCGCGGCGGAGGACCCGGTCGCCTGCGGCAGGAAGCGCTGAACACGGCCGTCCGCTCTACTCCGACCAAGTGAAGGGGGCCTTCCGTGGAGGCCGTATCCCGCACCGCCCAGTGGACCGCCGCAGCGCGTGCCCTGGAGACCGAGCGCGACGACCGGCTGTTCGCCGATCCGTACGCGCGCACCGTCGCCGACACCATCGGCTTCGACCTGCTCGAACGCTACGCGGGCGCCGGCACCGTGCCCTTCCTCGCGATCCGCACCACCTATCTGGACCGCGCGGTCGTGCGCGCCGTGGCCGAGGGCGGAATCCGTCAGGTCGTCCTCCTCGCGGCCGGCATGGACACCCGTTTCTACCGGCTGCCCTGGCCGGACGGCGTCACCGTGTACGAACTCGACCGTCCCGCACTGCTGGAGGCGAAGGCGGCCATGCTCGCCGACGAGCCGGCGCCGGCGGGACGCGAGCGGCGCACCGTCGCCGTCGACCTCACGCAGGAGTGGACCGGGCGGCTCAAGGAGGCCGGCTGGCGCGCCGAGGAGCCCACCCTGTGGGTCGTCGAAGGGCTGCTGTTCTTCCTGCCCGAGGAGGCCGTACGCGCCCTGCTCGCCAACCTGTCCGGGCACAGCGCCCCCGGCTCGGTGCTGCTCGGTGATGTCATCAGCCGTGCGGCGCTGCTCAATCCGCTGTCCCGCCCCTTCATGACGGCGCTCGCGGAGGACGGCAACCCCTGGCTCTTCGGCACCGAGACCCCCGAGCGGCTCCTCACCGAGTGCGGCTGGGCCGTGCGCGAAGTCAGGCAACCGGGCGAGGACGGCGCGGACTTCGGCCGCTGGCCGTATCCCGTACCGGCACGCGAAGTTCGTGGCGTACCCCGCTCGTTCCTGTTCACCTGCTACCTGCCGACCGGCGAGGAGAACGCCGCATGAGCGCGACCGGAACCACCGCCACCGGCACCACTGCCACCGCCACCGGAACCACCGCCACCACCGACTTCCACCAGCGTGTCATCGGCGACGCCGCCGCGGCCGTACGCGGCCTGACCGTCGCCCTCGGCGAGCGCCTCGGCCTCTACCGGAGCCTCGCCGAGCACGGCCCGCTCACCCCCGCCCGGCTCGCCGAACTGACCGGGATCACCGAGCGGTACGCGGAGGAGTGGCTGCACGCCCAGCTCAGCGCGGAGTACGTCGAGCGACACCCGTCCTCCGGGACGTACACCCTTCCCCCCGAGCACGCGCCGGTGCTGGCCGACCCCCGCGCGGTGACATACGCCGCCGGATTCTTCACCGCCCTCAAGGCGCTGTACGCCACCGAGGACCTGCTCGTCGACGCCTACCGCACCGGTGACGGCGTCGGCTGGGCCGAGCACGACGCCGCGCTCGACACCGGCATGGGCAGCTTCTTCGAGCCCGCCTACCAGCACCTGCTGCTGCCCGACTGGCTGCCCGCGCTCCACGGGGTGACGGAGAAGCTCGCCACCGGCGGGCGGGTCGCGGACGTCGGCTGCGGGGTCGGCCACACCACCCTGCTGCTCGCGCGGGCGTACCCCCACACCACGGTGTACGGCTTCGACTACTCCGAGGACGCCATCTCCATCGCCCGCCAACTCGCCGACGACGCCGGGCTGTCCGATCGCGTGGTCTTCGAGACGGCGCCCGCCGACGACTACCCCGGCGGCGGCTACGACCTGGTCACCTTCTTCAACTGCCTGCACGACATGGGCGATCCGGTGGCCGCGGCGGAGCACGTCCACAAGTCCCTGGATCCGGACGGCACCTGGATGCTCGTCGAGTCGAACGTCTCCCCCTCCGACATCGACACCGGCACCCCCGCCGCGCGCATGTTCATGGCACTCTCCGCCGTGATGTGCCTGCCTGTCGCCGTCGCCCAGCGCGGACCGCACGCCCTCGGCAACCACTCCGGCGAGTCCGCCTTCCGCGCCATCGCGCGCGAGGCCGGATTCACCCGCTGGCGCAGGGCCACCGAGACGGCGGTCAACGCCGTGTACGAGGTGCGGCCCTGACAGTGCGCGACCGCCGAAGGCCAACGACCGACGAATGAGGAGCGACAGACCATGGCCGCCACAGCCCTGCCCGTCACCGACCGCTTCATGGAAGTCCTGGAGCGGCTGAGTGAGAAGTCGATCGAGGACTACTACAACCCCTACCAGCAGTTCGAGTGGCCGGACGAACTCCACCAGGATCGCCTCTGGATGACCCCCGAACTGCTCACCCCGTACGGCACCCCCCTCTTCGACCAGCTCGACGAGCCCACGCTGCACCGGCTCTCCAAGTGGGAGTCGATCAACTTCTACAGCCTCAACGTGCACGGCATCCGCGAGCTGCTGATCGAGGTGGTCGGCCGTATCCACACGCCGGGCTTCGAGATCCCCTCGGACTTCTTCCACCACTTCATCGGTGAAGAGAACGAACACATGTGGTTCTTCGCCGAGTTCTGCCGCCGCTACGGCGGCAAGATCTACGGATCCGCCGCCATGCGGTCCGCGGACTCCGTCTGGGAACCCGAGGTCGAGAACTTCCTCGTCTTCGCCCGGGTGCTGTTCTTCGAGGAACTGGTCGACCACTACAACAGCCGCATGGCGCGCGACACAACGCTCTGCGACACCATCCGCGGCGTCAACCGCATCCACCACCAGGACGAGTCCCGCCACATCGCCTTCGGCCGCGAACTCGTCTCGCTGCTGTACACCCGGATGTGCGAAGTCGTCGGCCCGGAGCAGCTCGCCGAGGTGGAGGCGTACCTCAAGCGCTACGTCGTCTTCAGCGTCAACTCCCTCTACAACCCGCACGTCTACCGCGACGCCGGCATCGCCGACCCGCTCGCCTTCCGTTCCGCCCTCATCGCCGACGAACGCCGGCGCGCACACGAGCGCAAGGCCATCCGCAAACCCCTCGCCTTCTTCCTGAAGACCGGGATCTTCGCCGACGACACGCTGCCGACAGTCTGAACCGAGAGGTGACACCACCATGACCCGTACCGCTCTGACCGCGGCGCGCGGCTCGACCGGAACGTCGGGATCAGCGGGATCGCCCGGATCATCCGGCGAGAGGCACGGCCTGCCCTCACTCGGCCCCGAGGGAACGGCCCTGTTGCGCCTCCTCGACGACACCTTCGAGAGCTGGGGCCGCGCCGCCGGGGCGCGAGCGATGACCATGCCGCCCCTGCTTCCCGCCGCCGACCTCGCCCGCCTCGACTACTACGAGAACTTCCCGCACCAGGCCGTCCTCGCCGCCCCGCTCGACCTCGGACGCCGCGACCAGCAGTCCTTCTGTGCCGAGTCCGGCTGCTTCCCCTGCGGCGCGCTCCAGCCCGCCGCACTCGGCCTGCCGTCCGCCTCCTGTTACGGGGTGTACCTCGACCACCAGGGCCGGCGGCTCACCGAGGACACTCTGGTGACCGTGGTCGGCTGGTGCTTCCGCCAGGAGGAGCGGTACGAAGGCCTGCGCCGCCAACTCGCCTTCCGTATGCGGGAGATCGTTGCCATCGGCAACCAGGCGCACGCCGAGGACCACCTCTGTACGTTCACCGACCGCATCACCGCCTTCGCCGAGGCGCTCGACCTGCCGCTGCGCAAGGAGGCCGCCACCGACCCGTTCTTCGACAAGGACGGCTCCAAGGCGCTGCTGCAACGCCTCTCGCCGGTCAAGTACGAGTTCCTCTACGAGGACCTGGCGATCGCCTCCGTCAACACCCACCGGAACTTCTTCGGCGACCGCTGCGCCATCAGCCTCGCCGAGACCGGCGGACCCGCCTTCACCAGCTGTGTCGCCTTCGGTCTGGAGCGCTGGCTCTCCGCGCTCACTCTGCGGCACGGCGACTGGGCGACCGCCACCGAAGCGGTACGGTCCGCCGCGGCACGACTCGCCCGGGTCGGGCCGGTGACCTGACGTGCCGGTCCGCCCCACCGCCGCTTCGGGCGGCCTGGGCTGGGCAAATCTCGGTATGGACATCGTGTCCGTCATCCGGGTACGGCGGCTGCTGGACGCCCACGGCGAGAGATTCTTCTCCCGGATGCTGACCCCCGGCGAACTGGCCGACTGCTCCACGTCCACAGGACTCGACGTCCTGAGCCTCTGCGGACGCATCGCGGCCAAGGAGGCGGCCTTCAAGACCCTCCGGGTCCGCAACCGCGTCCTGCCATGGCTGGACATCGTGATGCGGCGCGCGGACGGCGGCTGGCCCGTCGTCCAGCTCCGCCGCGCGGCGGCCGAGATGGCCGCCGAGTCCGGCATCACCCAGATCACCGTGAGCATCAGTCACGACGTCGACTACGCGGTGGCCGTCGCCGCCCCGATCATGGGCGATCCGTTCGGCCCCGAGCCCCGGCCCCGGCCCGAGCCCCAGTCCCAGTCCCAGCCCGGTCCACCATCCCGCACGGCCACCACCACGGCACTCACCGCCCTCATGACAAGGAGCCCCGCCATGAACGAAGGACTTCAGCAGGTCAAGGACTGGATCCTCAAGCGCCACCCGGACCGCGAGGACATCGCCCCCACCCTCGACCTGATCGAGAACCGCCTCATCGACTCCCTCTCCTTCGTCGAGTTCGTCTTCCTCCTGGAGGAGCAGAGCGGACGCTCGATCGAGATGGAGACCCTGAAGGTCGATGCCGTTCGGACCCTCGCCGCGATAGAGAGCAACTTCTTCTGTGCGACGGAGGTGAAGTGAGATGGGCGGCCGACGGCTCTTCACCTCCGAATCCGTCACCGAGGGACACCCCGACAAGATCGCGGACCGGATCAGTGACACGATCCTCGACGCTCTGCTCGACCAGGACCCCACGGCCCGGGTCGCGGTCGAGACGCTGATCACCACCGGTCAGGTGCACATAGCGGGGGAAGTGACGACCGCCGCGTACGTACCCGTCGCCGCGCTCGTACGCGACGCGATACTCGACATCGGTTACGACTCGTCGGCCAAGGGCTTCGACGGAGCGTCCTGCGGTGTCTCCCTCTCCATCGGCGCCCAGTCGCCCGACATCGCCCAAGGGGTCGACACCTCCGGCAAGGAGGGCGACGAGCTCGACCGGCAGGGCGCCGGCGACCAGGGACTGATGTTCGGCTACGCCTGCGACGACACCCCAGAGCTGATGCCGCTGCCGATCCACCTGGCCCACCGGCTCGCGCGCCGGCTGACCGACGTACGCAAGGACGGCACCCTGCCGTACCTCCGTCCGGACGGTAAGACACAGGTCACCATCGAGTACGACGGGGACCGGCCGGTGCGGCTCGACACCGTCGTGGTCTCCACCCAGCACGCCGCCGACATCAGCCTGGACGGACTGCTGGCGCCCGACATCCGCGCGGACGTGGTCGAGCCGGTGCTCAAGGCACTGGCCGAACAGGGCGTCAACCTGGAGAGTGACGGCTACCGGCTGCTCGTCAACCCGACCGGCCGCTTCGAGATCGGCGGCCCGATGGGCGACGCCGGACTGACCGGCCGCAAGATCATCATCGATACGTACGGCGGGATGGCCCGGCACGGCGGCGGCGCCTTCTCCGGCAAGGACCCCTCCAAGGTGGACCGTTCGGCCGCCTACGCCATGCGCTGGGTCGCGAAGAACGTCGTCGCGGCGGGGCTCTCCCGGCGCTGCGAGGTGCAGGTCGCCTACGCGATCGGCAAGGCCCGGCCGGTGGGCCTGTTCGTGGAGACGTACGGCACCGAGACCGTGCCGGTCGGCCGCATCCAGTCCGCGATCGGCGAGGTCTTCGACCTGCGGCCGGCCGCGGTCATCCGCGATCTCGACCTGCTGCGTCCGATCTACGCCCGGACCGCCGCGTACGGCCACTTCGGCCGCGAACTCCCCGACTTCACCTGGGAGCGCACCGACCGCGCCGACGCGCTGCGCCAGGCCGTGGGGGACTGAGATGCGGATCGCTGTCACGGGCTCCATCGCCACCGACCATCTGATGACCTTCCCCGGAAGGTTCACCGACCAGTTGCTGGCCGACCGGCTGGACCGGGTCTCCCTGTCGTTCCTCGCGGACCGGCTGGAGATCCGCCGCGGGGGAGTGGCGGCGAACGTCTGTTTCGGCCTCGGGCTGCTCGGGCTGCGGCCCGTCCTCGTCGGCGCGGCGGGCGGCGACTTCGAGCCGTACCGCCTGTGGCTGAAGCGGCACGGAGTCGACACCGACTCCGTACGGATCAGCGACGAGCTGCACACGGCGAGATTCGTCGGCACCACCGACCGGGCTCAGAACCAGATCGCCACCTTCTACCCCGGTGCCATGGCAGCGGCACGCGAGATCGACCTCGCCGCGGTGATCAGGCGGGTCGGACGACTGGGCCTGGTCATGATCTCCCCGGACGATCCCGAGGCGATGATCCGGCACACCCGCGTCTGCGTACGACTCCGCGTCCCCTTCGCCGCCGACCCCTCGCAACAGCTGGCACGGCTGGCCAAGGCGGAGGTTCTCGAGCTGGTGAACGGTGCGCGGTGGCTCTTCACCAACGAGTACGAGGCGGCTCTGCTCCGTGAGCGGTCCGGGCTCACGGAGTCCGAGGTACTGGGGCGTGTCGGCTGCTGGGTCACCACACACGGCGCCGACGGGAGCCGGATTCTGCGCCACGGTCACAAGCCGGTCCATGTGCCGGCGATCGAGGTTCCCGGCGTGGTGGATCCCACCGGCGTGGGTGACGGATTCCGCGCGGGCTTCCTGGCCGGTATGGCCTGGGGACTGCCGGAGGAACGCGCGGCGCAGTTCGGCAGCGCGATCGCGGCGACGGTGCTCGACTACGTGGGCAGCCAGGAGTACCGGCTGTACCGGGAGCCGTTGATCGACCGGATCAGGAGGCCGTACGGCATGGAGTGCGTCGCCCAACTGGTGCCGCACATAAGGGAGCTGGCGGCATGAGAGGGCTGCGTGAGGCGCTCGCCACCCGTGTGGTGGTGGCCGACGGGGCGATGGGCACGATGCTCCAGGCGCAGGATCCGACGATGGAGGACTTCCAGGACCTGGAAGGCTGCAACGAGATCCTGAATGTGACCCGCCCGGACATCGTGCGTTCGGTCCATGAGGCGTACCTCGCGGTCGGTGTCGACTGTGTGGAGACCAACACCTTCGGCGCCAACCACGCCGCCCTCGGTGAGTACGACATCGCCGAGCGGGTCTACGAACTCTCCGAGGCGGGGGCGCGCATCGCGCGTGAGGTGGCCGACGAGTTCACCGCCTCCACCGGGCAGCAGCGTTGGGTGCTGGGCTCGATGGGACCGGGCACCAAACTGCCGACCCTGGGCCACGCCCCGTACCTCCAGCTGCGCGACGGCTTCCAGCGCAACGCCGAGGGACTGATCGCCGGCGGCGCCGACCTGCTGATCGTGGAGACGACGCAGGACCTGCTCCAGACGAAGGCGGCGGTGCTCGGCGCACGGCGCGCGATGGAGGCGCTGGGGAGCGACCTTCCCCTGGTCTGCTCGCTGGCCTTCGAGACGACGGGCACGATGCTGCTGGGGTCGGAGATCGGCGCGGCGCTGACGGCGCTGGAGCCGCTCGGCATCGACATGATCGGTCTGAACTGCTCGACGGGCCCGGCGGAGATGACTGAGCACCTGCGCTATCTGGCGCGCCACTCCCGGATCCCGCTGCTGTGCATGCCGAACGCCGGACTGCCGGTGCTCACCAAGGACGGGGCGCACTTCCCGCTCGACGCCGAGGGGCTGGCGGACGCGCAGGAGCAGTTCGTGGACCAGTACGGGCTGTCGTTGGTGGGTGGGTGCTGCGGTACGACTCCGGAGCATCTGCGTCAGGTGGTGGACCGGGTACGAGGTGTGGCCCTCACCGAGCGGGTGCCGGAGCCGGAGCCGGGGGCGGCGTCGTTGTACCAGACGGTGCCGTTCCGGCAGGACACGTCGTACCTGGCGATCGGCGAGCGGACGAACGCCAACGGGTCGAAGAAGTTCCGCGAGGCCATGCTCGAAGGCCGCTGGGACGACTGCGTCGAGATGGCGCGCGGCCAGATCCGCGAGGGCGCCCATCTGCTGGACCTGTGCGTCGACTATGTCGGCCGGGACGGTGTCGCGGACATGGCCGAACTGGCCGGCCGGTTCGCGACCGCCTCCACGCTGCCGATCGTGCTGGACTCCACCGAACTGCCCGTGCTGCGGGCCGGGTTGGAGAAGTTGGGCGGGCGCGCGGTCATCAACTCCGTCAACTACGAGGACGGTGACGGGCCCGAGTCACGGTTCACGAAGGTCACCGGGCTGGCGGTGGAGCACGGTGCGGCGCTGATCGCGCTCACGATCGACGAGGAGGGCCAGGCCCGTACCCCCGAGCACAAGGTCGCGATCGCCGAGCGGCTGATCGCCGATCTGACCGGCGACTGGGGTGTGCACGAGTCGGACATCCTCATCGACACGCTGACGTTCACGATCTGCACGGGTCAGGAGGAGTCGCGCAAGGACGGTATCGCGACCATCGAGGCGATCCGTGAGCTGAAGAAGCGTCACCCCGGGGTGCAGACCACCCTGGGCCTGTCCAACATCTCCTTCGGGCTCAATCCGGCCGCGCGCACCGTCCTCAACTCGGTGTTCCTGGACGAGTGTGTGAAGGCCGGGCTCGACTCGGCGATCGTGCACGCGTCGAAGATCCTGCCGATCGCCCGGCTGGAGGAGGAGCAGGTCGCGGTCGCTCTCGACTTGATCTACGACCGGCGCGAAGAAGGCTACGACCCGCTCCAGCGGCTGATGGAGCTGTTCGAGGGCGTCAACATGAAGTCGATGAAGGACGGCCGGGCGGAGGAGCTGCTGGCGCTGCCGCTGGGTGAGCGCCTGGAGCGGCGGATCATCGACGGCGAGAAGAACGGCCTGGAGGCCGACCTCGACCAGGCCCTCCAGGACACCCCGGCCCTCGACATCGTCAACAACACGCTGCTCGA
>NZ_JBIWLW010000036.1:0-83508 GCF_044766385.1 Streptomyces sp. NPDC102274
GCCAGACCACCATCCACAGCCACACCCGCCGAAACACCCGCCGACACCTGACCCCCCGCAAGCGCACGCAAAGCATCAACCGCCTCGGCAGTGGTGCCTGCCACGGCGCTCGCCCGGTGTTCGAGGTGGGCGCGGTGGTGTGCGGCGGTGTAGGCGATGTCGAGGAGTTCCGATTCGGGGCGGCTTTCGAGGTGGTCGGCGAGCCGGGCGGCGTTGTCGGCCAGCGCCTCCTCCGTCTTGCCCGACACGGTGAGGACGACGGACGCTGTGAGCGCGGGCCGGTCGGGGCGGCCGTGAACGGCCGTCCAGTCGATGTCGTGGCCCTCGCACCAGAGCCGGGCGGCCACGTCCTCAAGGCTCTGGCGGGCGGGCCGGTCGCGCCGGCAGGACGCGAGGGCGGCGGAGCGGGTGTCGTCGAGGGCGGCGAGTGTCCGCTCGAAGGAGTGCTGGGCGATGGGGTGCGGGGCGATCTCGACGATGCGCAGTCCGCGGGCGGCGGCCGGTTCGCTCTGCGCGAGCGCGGTGACCGCCTCGGTCAGCAGCATGGGTTGGCACATGTTGCGTGCCCAGTAGTCGGCGTCGAGGGCGGTGCCGTCGATGAAGTCGTCGATGACGGTCGACCGGAAGGGAATGGACGCGACGCTCGTGCGCAGTGTGCCGAGGCGGCGTACGAGTTCGGGTGCGAGGTCTTCGAGTTGTGTGCTGTGGGACGCGTAGTCGATGTTGACGCGCGCGGTGCGGACGCCGCTTTCGGACAGTTCCCGTTCCAGGGCGGCGATGGCGTCGGTCGTGCCGGAAAGGCAGACCTGGTCCGGTGCGAGGTGTCCGGCGACGGAGAGCCCGCGGTCGTCCCGGGTGGCGAGCCGGGTGGCCTCGTCGGCCGTGAGGTCGCAGACGATGAGGGTGCCGCGTCCCGAGGCGCGTTCGGCGATCAGGCCCGACCAGGTGGTGATGAGCCGGGCGCCTTCGTCCAGGGGGAGAGCCCCCGCGACGACGGCCGCGGCGACTTCTCCGATGCTCTGGCCGAAGACGGTGTCGGGCTCCATGCCCCAGGCTGCGAGGGTACGGGCGAGAGCGACCTGAACGGAGAAGAGCACGGGCTGGACGATGTCGGTGCGCTCGAGCCGTGAGCGGCTTGCGTCGGCCACGAGTTCGCGGGTCACCGACCAGCCGGTGAACTGGCCGACCGCTCGGTCGCAGGCGTCGAGGGCGGCGCGGAAGGTGGGTTCGGCGAGCAGGTCGCGGCCCATGCCGATCCACTGTGCGCCGTGGCCGGAGAAGAAGAAGGCGAGCGGGGGGCGCTGCGCGGACCGTCCCGGGCGGGCGACGAGTTCGGCACGGCCGGCGGGAGTCAGGGTGGCGACGGCACGGTGGGTTCCGGCGTCGTGGGCCGGGATCTGTGCGGGTACGGTGCCTTCCTGTGCGCCGAGCGCGGTGATGACGTCGTGCAGCGCTTCCTCGCTCCGCGCGGCGAGGGGGAGGAGGTCACGGCGGCGGTAGGGAGCCTCTTCGAGGGCGACATGGGCGTTGGTGCCGCCGAAGCCGAATCCGCTGACGCCCGCGTAGCGGCGGCGGACGGCGGGCCAGGGCTGGCGTTCGGTGACGACCTGGAGTTTGTTGCCGTCGAAGTCGATGTGCGGGTTGGGTACTTCGAAGTGCAGGCTGGCGGGCAGTTCGCCGTGGTAAAGGGACAGGGCGGTCTTGAGCAGTCCGGTGACGCCGGCCGCGGGCTCCAGGTGGCCGAAGTTCGTCTTGGCCGAGCCCAGGCGCAGCGGTTGTTCCCGGCCTTCGGCGAATACGGTGCCGAGCGCCTCGGCCTCGATGGGGTCGCCGAGGAGGGTGCCGGTACCGTGTGCCTCCACGTAGGAGACGTCCTTGGGGTCGATGTCCGCGTCCTGCCAGGCTGTGCGTACCACGTCGACCTGGGCCTGCGGGTTGGGGGCGGTGAGTCCGTTGGAGGCGCCGTCGTTGTTGACGGCGGTGCCGCGG
The DNA here is from genome assembly GCF_044766385.1 of Streptomyces sp. NPDC102274. Lineage (NCBI taxonomy): Bacteria > Bacillati > Actinomycetota > Actinomycetes > Kitasatosporales > Streptomycetaceae > Streptomyces > Streptomyces sp. NPDC102274. Next base: position 1,990 of record NZ_JBIWLW010000036.1, read on the forward strand.
ATCACCGCGTACACGCGGTCGCCGGCGGCCAGGGCGTCGGAGAGCCTGCGCAGGACGACGACGCCGCATCCCTCGCCTCGTACGTAGCCGTTGGCGCCCGCGTCGAAGGCGCGGCACTGGCCGTCCGGGTTCATGCCGCCGAACTTGGTCATGGCGACGGTGGTGTTGGGGTGCAGCATGACGTTGACGCCGCCGGCCAGGGCGAGGTCGGTCTCGCCACGGCGCAGGCTCTGCACGGCGAGGTGGGTGGCGGTGAGGGAGGAGCTGCAGGCGGTCGCGACGGCCATGGCGGGGCCGTGGAGGCCGAGGGTGTAGGCGATGCGTGCCGGGATGATGGAGTTGTCCCAGCCGGCGGCGGAGTGTGTCTCGATGGCGTCGGCGTCGGCGCCGGTGGCCAGGTGGTATTCCTGCGCCATCGTGCCGAAGTAGATGCCCGTGCGCGTACCGGAGAGGTCCGAGGGGGCGATGCGGGCGTCTTCGAAGGCGGCCCATGCGACTTCGAGGGCCATGCGCTGCTGGGGGTCCATGTGCTTGGCCTCGGCGGGCGAGATCCGGAACAGTTCGGCGTCGAACTCGGCGATGTCGTCGAGGAAGCCTCCCCAGCGGGTGTTCATCGTGCCGGGTGCGCGGGGGTCGGGGTCGAGCCAGTCGTGGGCGTTCCAGCGGTCGGCCGGGACCTCGCGGATCGCGTCGGTCCCCGCGCACAGGCTCTCCCACAGCGCCTCGGGGGTCTCGATGCCGCCGGGCAGGCGGCAGCCGAGGCCGACGATGGCGATGGCCTCGTCCGCGGCCGTGTGTCCCCGGCCGGCCAGGGGTGCGGCGACGGCGGGGGGCGTGCCGTGACCCGTCAGGTGGGCGGAGAGTTGGGCGATGGTGGGGTACTGCCACACCGTCCAGCTGGGTACGGGGCGTTCGAGGTGCTGGGAGAGCGTGGCCACGAGCGACGTGATCTGCGCGGAGGTCAGTCCGAGGTCGCGCAGCGGCCGGTCCTGGCCGACCGACTCCGGCCGCGTGTCCAGCAGTTCGGCGACGGCTGTCCGTATGAAGGCCGCGATGTTCTCGGCGCTCGCCGGGGTCCGGTCGCCGCCGCTGTTCACCTGGGCATAGCTCATCTGCTCATCCTCGAAGCTCGTTGAAGCGAACCACTGGCGCACGGCGGCGGGGCGGGCCGTTGTAGCAGGGGCCCGTCCGCGCTCACCGGCCGTCCTGGAGAGGTGCTGGAGCCTGGCTTCGTCGCCGGCCCGCTGCTCCGGTACGGGTCGGGTGGGGAATCGCTTCCCCTGGTTGTGCGGCAGGGCCGGTCCGGGCGGCGGACCGTCCCTGCCGCGGTGGGCCGCTCACGGCCGGCTGTCGTGTGTCCTTCTCGGCGTCACGGCTGTGGCGGGTGTCTGTGTGGGCGTGCCGCTGCCCGGTTCGGGGGTGAGCGGGCCGCTGCCGCCGTAGGTGGCGCGGACGGCGGGCGAGAGTGTGCGGGATCCGGCGATGGCCGAGTAGACCGTCGCGGCCTCCGTCGGGGTGCGTTTCATCGTGGTGCGGTCGACCGCGTACAGGCCGAAGCGGGCTCCGTAGCCTTGCAGCCACTCGAAGTTGTCCATCAGGCTCCAGTGGTAGTAGCCGCGGACGTCCACGCCCTGGCTGCGCACTCGGTCGATCTGCTCCAGTGCCCGTACCGTGAACTCGGTGCGGCGTTTTCCGGAAGTGGTGGCGATGCCGGACTCGCTGACGATCAGGGGCAGATGGCGGTAGCGGGCGCCGAAGTCCTTGAGTACGGGGTAGAGGCCTGCGGGGTCCGACTCGTATCCCATCGCCGGGATGAAGTAGGTGGAGTCGAGGAGCGGCAGGCACGGCGGGGCACCGCACACGTCGACGTTGATGGCGGGCAGGGTGTTGGGGCCGGGCGTGGGGCCGGGGTCGGAGACCCCGGTGCGGTCGTAGAGCTGGATGCCGAGCCAGTCGAGTGTGCCCTTCCACTCCGGGTGGGTCTCATCCGCGGTGCCGTCGAAGTCGGTGTCGAAGCTGCCCTTCCACAGCGAGTCGAGGATGTTCAGCTCGAAGAAGCGGCGGAAGCGGTCGCGGGCGGCGATGTCGCGGGCCTCGGTGCTGATTTTCCCGTCGCGTACGGCGACGTACTGCTTGATGCTCGCGGTCAGGCCGACGGCGGAATTGAGGCCGTCGTGGTCGGCGTCGTGCTGGTCGTAGCGTTTGACGGCCTTGTACATGGCGGCGTGGACGTTGATGTACTGGCGGATGGCCGGCACGAATTTGGTGGAGAAGGCGGCGGACAGGTTCGCCTTGCCGGGCGGGCCGGCGCCGAAGGCGTGCGAGAACAGCATGTAGACCATCGGCTCGTTGAGCGTGGCCCATTCGTCGACGCGGTCGCCGAACCGCTCGGCCAGCAGCTTGGCGTGCTCGGCCATCTCCTTGACCACCAGGGGGCCGCCGGCCGGGTGGTCGAGCCCGCACAGGTTGGTGTCGGAGGGGCCGTTCGCGCAGCCGGTGTCCTCGGGGTTGTCCACCCAGACGGGATTGGTGAAGTGGTGGATGACGATCATCGGGCGGATGCCGCGGGCGATGAGTGCGTCGATCTGCTTGCTGTAGTGGTCGAGTGCCTTCTCGTCGATCTGGTTGCGGCGTGGCTCGACGCGGGCCCATTCAATGCTGAACCGGTAGGAGTCGACGTTCAGGTCCTCGAGCAGCCCGATGTCTTCGATGGCCTTGGAGTAGCCCTGGACGCCCTCGCCGACGAAGGGGCTCCTGCCCAGGCCCTCGGGGGCGGGCTGGCTCCACTTGTACCAGTCGGTGGTGGTGTTCTGGTCCTCGATCTGGGTGGCGGAGCTGGACACGCCGAAGCGGAAACTGCCCTTGCCCGAGGGGGCGGCCGGGGATCCGATCGTGGAAAAGGAAGCGGTGTGGTGTGCTGCCGCGGTCCCGGTCTCCTCGTCGGCCGCGGCGACGGGTGCCACCAGGCCCAGGGCGAGGACAGCGGCCGCGATCTTGAGAAGTCGCTTCACGGTGCCTTCCAGTTGGTAGACGGTCGGGGACGGGTTGCACCGCATGAGGGCAGTCCCCCGCGTCCTCACGATGGGCGGCGCTGCTCGAAGTCGGCTTGAGTACGCGTGCACCTGGTCGGTGAGGCGGCGCTTGAGGAGTCCGCGAAGAGCGCTCGATCCACCGGGCGGACAGTGGTCCCCACCGAGGGGGCGCCGCCAACGGCGCGGAACGGTCGCAGGACCGGCCGGGCGCGCCGCGGGACGACCATGCCGATCCGGATGAGACGAGATGACGGAGTGTGCGATGAGCCCTGTGCAGAAGGCGGTAGTGATCACCGGAGGGGGTACGGGCATCGGGCGTGCCACCGCTCGCGCGTTCGCCGACGCAGGTGCTCATGTGCTGGTGGTCGGGCGTACCGAGGCCACGTTGGAGGAGGCGGTCGGGGGGCGGGACCGCATCACGGCTCTGGCGGTGGACATTGATGACGAGGATGCGCCGGATGCCGTGGTCTGCGCGGCGCTGAACGCGTTCGGACGTATCGATGTGCTGGTGAACAACGCCGCGCAGGCGGGGTTCGCCGCGCTGGGCACGCTCGATCGGGCGGTGGTGTCGGCTCAGCTGGGCACCAATCTCCTGGCCCCTGTCTTCCTGACTCAGCGGGCGCTCGACGCCTTGGAGGCGACCGGGGGAACGGTGGTCAATGTCAGTTCGTCCGGATCGCTGGGACGGCGGGCGTGGCCGCAGAATGCCGTCTATGGGCTGACGAAGGCGGCGCTGGACTTCCTCACCCGTACCTGGGCGGTGGAGCTGGCCCCACGCGGTATCCGCTGTGTAGGGATCGCTCCGGGGGTCGTCGACACCGGTTTCGCGGTCCGCTCGGGTATACCGGAGGACGGTTATGAGGAGTTCCTGGCGTCGGTGGCCGGGCATGTGCCGTCGGGGAGGGTGGGCCGTCCCGAGGACGTGGCGTGGTGGATCGTGCAGCTGTGCCGCCCGGAGGGGGCGTACGCGAACGGCACGGTGCTGGCGGTGGACGGTGCGCTGTCGGTGACCTGAGGGGCGATGCTCCGCGGGAGCGGCGTGAGGATGACGCCGTGGGGTGGTCCGGGCCCCGCTTCGCCCCGTCGAGTTGTCGCTCGGCGGGGCGAAAGCCGTACGGCGCGGGTGGTGCGGGTGCGGGTGTGCCGGCCTGCTCCGAGGCGGCCGGTGAGGTGGGGCTCCTCAGGCTTCGAAAAGCGCGCTGGCCCAGCTCATGCCGCGGCCCACGGCGGCGAGCGCGACGTGGTCGCCGCGCCGCAGCGAGCCGGCCTCGGTCTCACGGGCGAGGGCGAACAGCGGGTCGGCGGCGCCCAGATGCCCGAAGTCCTCGGCGAGGGCGAGGTTGGTGCGCTCGGGCGGAAAGTCCAGAGCGGTGATCAGGCCGCTCATGGCCGGCTGGTTGTCGAAGGGCAGAAGGAGCCGGGCCAGGTCGAAGAAGCCGATCCCGGCCCGTTTGCAGGCACGCTCCACCACCAGCCGGTACTGGTCCCTGGTGTGCGCGCCGAAGGCCGAGATCTTCGCGTGGTCGTTGGCGAAGTAGGCCTTGACGTCTTCGATGCCGCCCACCCGGGGCGGGGCGGCGGCGGCCTCGGGGGTGCCGAAGGGGGCCGCGGCTCCCCCGGCTTCCAGCCGGAAGAAGTCGACGTGGGTGCCGTCCGTGGTGATCTCACCGGCGCGCCAGCGCAGTTCGTCGTGGCCGCGCTGGAGGACCGCGGCCACGGCTCCGTCGGAGAAACAGCCGGCACCCGTCTCCAGCCGGTTCCAGTAGGGCTCGGCGACGCGGCTGGCTGCCACGACGACCGCGGTGCGGTACTCGGGGTGCGTGGCGAACTTTCCGGCCACCACATCGAACGCGGCGACTCCGGAGGAACACGCCTGGGTCAGCAGGACCGCCTCCGCGCCGTCGGCGCCCAGCCGGTGCAACAGGGCGGCCGCCGCGTCCCAGTACAGGTACTCGGTGAGGTCGGTGACCGCCAGGACGAGCAGGTCGATCCGCGGTGTCTCCAGCCCCGCCTTGTCCAGCGCCTTGCGGGCCGCCTCGAGTGACAGGTCCGTCAGGCCCACGCCGGGCGCGCTGCGGTGCATGTACCGGCTCGCGTACGTACGTACCCGGTCCATGTCGTCCGTGTACTGCGCGGCCACGTCCAGAACGGGGATCTCCTCGCCCAGTTCGTAGCCGAGCGCGCTCACTCCGAAACTCATGTGCTCTCCTCGCCGTGGGGAATCGGGGCCCGCCGTGGTGGCCGGTTCACCAGGTGACCGGCAGATGGTGTACGCCGTAGATCGCCATGTCGCTGCGCAGTGGTACGTCCTCGGGCGGTACGGCGAGCCGCAGTCCGGGAAAGCGGCGCAGGAGTGCCGAGTACGCGATCTTAAGTTCGACGCGCGCCAGTTGGTGCCCCAGACACTGGTGTACGCCGTGGCCGAAGGTCAGGTGGCCGGTGGACTTACGGCGCAGGTCGACACGGTCCGGGTCGCCGTCGAAGCGCAGGGGGTCGCGGTTGGCCGCCGACAGCTGGAGCACCAGGCAGTCGCCGGCCTTGATCTGCCGGCCCTCGAGTTCGACGTCCTCCAGCGCGGTGCGCATCAGGCCCGACCTGAACAGCGGCAGGTAGCGCAGCATCTCCTCGACCGCGTTCTCGGTCAGGGACGGGTCCTCGCGCAGTGCCGCCAGTTGCTCGGGGTTGCTCAGCAGGGCGAAGGCTCCGAGGCCGAGCATGTTGGCGGTGGTCTCGTGGCCGGCGATAAGGACCACGACAGAGGCGACGGTGATCTCCTCGTCGGAGAGTTCGTTGCTCTCGATGAGGGTGCTGAGCAGGCCATCACCGGGTTCGGCCCGCGTCCGCGGGATGAGGCCGGCCAGGTAGCTGAGCATGTTGGCGTAGGCGGCGTGGGCATCTTCCTGGGTGGAGTCGAGGCGGAAGAAGGTCGCCGCGTCGTGGCGGAACAGGTCGCGCTCTGCGTACGGGACGCCGAGCAGCTCGCAGATCATCAGGGTCGGAATCGGGACCGCGAATTCCTCCACGAGGTCGGCGCCGCGGCCCGCGGCCTCCAGCGCGTCGAGCCTGGCTTCGACGACGTTCTCGATCCGTGGGATCAGCTGCTTCACCCTGTGCCCGGTGAACTGCCGGGTGAGCAGTTTGCGGTAGCGCGTATGGTCCGGCGGGTCCATGCCGATGAAGAAGCCGGGTTCGGCGGGGGCGATCCGCTCCTGCCCGAAGGGGTGGTCGTAGGGCGCGTGGTGGTGCAGTTCCTGCCGGGCGCTGAAGCGGGAGTCGCCCAGGATCTGGCGGGACGTGGCGTAGTTGGTGACGAGCCAGCCGATGTGCCCGTCCGGGAATGCCAGGGGTGTGACGGGGGTGTCGCGGCGCAGTTGCCCGAGCTCGGCCGGAGGATCGAAGGTCGAGGGGCGTTGTGTGGGCAGTTTGATCGGGTCGGACAGTGCGTGGGGCACGACTTGCTCCGTCTCTCCTGGGCCGTGGCATGACTGGGGGAACTCCGCGTGTCCACTGTCGTGACGGGGTCTGGAGGGACGCTCGAGTGAACCTGATGCCCCGGACGCGCGAAGGGCCCGTGTCCTCGGCTGTGGCCGGGGAACACGGGCCTTTCCGGTGCGCACGGGGCAGGTCTTTGCCGGGTGCGGTGCCACCGCCCGTGGGCGGCGGTCTGCTCCTGCAGGATCACTGCGGGCAGGTTGTCGTGCGTGGCTCGGACAGGGGGAGCCACGGGCACGGACATACGGACGCTGATGCGGTGTGACCGCTCAGCTGAGGCTCTGGAGGTACGCGTCGACGGCACCGGCGGCCACGCGGGGGCCGTCGACGCCGCGGATGGAGTCCCGCATCCGCCCGACGTTCGCGGCCACCTCCTGGCTTCCGGCCAGGTCCGCGACGGTCCGGCGCAAGCTGTCGACGGTGGTGTCGGCAGGGGCGAGGTGGCGGCCGAGACCGAGCTCCTCGACCCGCATGCCGTTGGCCTTCTGCTCGTTCATCTGCGGGATCACCACCATGGGGACGCCGTAGTACAGCGACTCCATCGTGCTGTTCATGCCGCCGTGCGTGACGAAGAGCGCCGCGTGCTGGAGGACGTCGAGCTGGGGAACGTGCCGGTTCACGGAGAAGTTGGCGGGTACGGTGCCCAGTTCGGCGCTGTCGATGTGGTCGCCGACGGCCATGACCACGTCCCATTCGGAGTCGCCGAACGCGTCGATCGCGGTCTTGAAGAATTCGGGCCATCCGGTCGCGGCCGTGCCGAGCGAGATGAGCAGGACCGGGCGGTCCGGGGAGGCCGGCTGCCACGTTCCCTGGTAGGCACTGCGGTCCGCCAGGCAGGGGCCCGCGAACACGAACCGCTCGTCGAAGCTGTCGCCCTCGTAGTGGAAGTCGCGGGGAAGGAAGACGATGTTGTGCTGGGCGACGTCCTGGAAGAAGGCCATGGGGTCGGCCGGCAGACCGAAGGAGGGCAGAACCTCGGTGAGCTTGCCGAGCATTTCCACGACCTTTGCGTCCGTGAATCCTGCCAGCGGGAACCTCTCCTGGATGGAGAACTTCTCATGGACTCCGTATGTCGGGTAAAGACGAATGGTCGGGATGTTGTGCCGGCTCGCGTAGAACCGGGCTCCCCACGCCATGAAGTCATGAATGATGAGGTCGGGCTTTTCGTCCCGGTAGAAGGCGTCGATCTGGTCGACGAGCGACGTGGCCTCTTCGAGACACCGCAGCCCCTCCCCCTCGATCGCTTCGGCGGTGAAGGGGCTGCGGTAGAAATCCCCGAACACGGACTGATAGCGCACCGCTTCGGCTCCGGCGGCCTCGACCGCCGGCACGAAGTGGTCCGTCGCTGTACTGGTCACCCGGTGTCCCCGTCGGACCAGTTCCTCCAGCAGCCCGAGTGTCGGGTTGACGTGGCCGATCGCGGGGAAGTTGAAGAATGCGATGTGAGCCATGAACTCTCCTTGAAATAGGCCCTGTTTACGCAGATCGAGACGTTCCACATTATCTTGAATAGAACTTCCCCGTCCACTCGATCGATTCAGTCAGAGCATTTTCAGCCGCTATTCTGCGTCCTCTCCTTGATAGCTGTAGAAGCCCCTTCCGCTCTTTTTCCCGAAGAGTCCGCTGTCGACCATGCGGGACAGCAGCGCGGGGGCGGAGTACAGCGGTTCCTTTGTCTCCTCGTACAGCCCGGCCGCCACCGCGGCCAGCGTGTCGAGGCCGATCAGGTCCCCCAGCCGGAGCGGTCCCATCGGGTGGGCGCACCCCAGGGTCATTCCCTTGTCGATGTCCGCTGCCGTGGCATGGCCGGATTCCACCATCCTGATCGCGGTCAGCAGATAGGGCACGAGCAGGGCGTTGACCACGAACCCGGCCCGGTCCTTGGACCGTATGACGTCCTTGCCCAGCACGTCCCTGACGAAGAGTTCGGCCCGCGCCAGCGTCCGCTCCTCGCTGAGCAGTGAACCGGTGATCTCCACCAGCGGGAGGACCGGAACCGGGTTGAAGAAGTGCATTCCGATGACCTGGCCCGGCCGTTGGGTGGCCATGGCCAGCTTGGCGACGGGCAGCGACGAGGTGTTCGACGCCAGGACCACGTCGGGTTCCTGGAGGATCGCGTCGAGCTGGGAGAACAGCTTCAGCTTCGTCGGCTCGTCCTCGGAGACGGCCTCGATGACGAGCTGGCGGTCGGCGAGGTCCTTGACGTCCTGGGTGAAGGTGATGCGGCCGAGAATGGCTTCGCGCTGTCCCCCGGTGAGCTTCCCCTTGGCGACGGCCCGGTCCAGGGAACCGGTCAGCCGCGCCTGCCCCGCGGCCTGCGCCCGGTCCGAGGAGACGGCGACGAGGACGTCCCTGCCGGGCTTGGCACACACTTCCGCCAGGCCCGATCCCATCAGTCCGCAGCCCACCACGCCGACGCGGCTGACGGGCACCGGTTCGGCGCACACACTCATGAGCCGCCCTCCTCATACCAGCGCACCAGGCTGTTGCCCACCGCCATGCCACCGCCGAACCCGGACAGCAGCACCAGATCGCCGTCGCGCAGCTCACCCGCCCGGGCCGCGTGGTCAAGGGTCACCGGCAGGGACGCGGTCCCGGAGTTGCCGAACCGCTCCAAGGTGGTGTGGACGCGGGCGTTCTCCAGGCCCATGTCGTTCGCGAGCTTGCCGAGCAGGACACCGTTGGCCTGGTGGGGCACGAAGTGCGCGATGTCCTGCGGCCGTACGCCGGCCCGGCCGAGGAGTTCCTTGGCGGAGGCGGGGACCTGGCCGAGGACGAATTCGGTGACACCGCGGCCGTTCATGCGCAGATAGTGCTGACGGGCGTTCACGGTCTCGTGAGAGGCCGGGAGTGCGCTGCCGCCTGCCTCGATGACGAGCAGATCCGCCTTGTCCCCGTGACCGATCAGGTCGGATTCCAGGATTCCGTAGGGCTCGGGCACCGGTCCCAGCACGGCCGCGCCGGCGCCGTCGGCGAGCAGAACGGCTGTGCTGCGGTCCTGCGGGTCGGTGAAGCGTGACCACACCTCGGCCCCCACCACCAGGGCGTACGCCCGCGGGCGGGCGGACAGCAGGGCGTGGGCCACGGCGAGGCCGTGGACGAAACCGCTGCACCCTATGTTGATGTCGAAGCAGGCCGCCCTGCGGGCGCCCAGGCCGGCCTGGACCAGGCAGGAGACCGGGGGCAGGGGGCTGTCACCGGTGGTGGTGGTCACGATGAGGAAGTCGATCCGGTCGGCGGACACGCCGGCCCGCTCCAGGGCATGGGAGGCGGCCCGCAGCGCGAGAGCGGACGGTGTCTCGCCCTCGGCCGCGTAACGGCGCGACAGGATCCGGGTCTTGCGCTCGATCCATTCGGTCGTGACGCCGAACCGCTCGGCGAGTTCGGCGTTGGTCACCTCTGTCTCGGGCACCTGGGACCCGGTGCCAAGGAGCCCGACGGAGCCCATCAGGCCCCCCTCAGCGGGTTCAGCCGGTCCTCGCCGATCCGCGAGCGCTTCTCGTGGTCGGTGACACCGAGGCCGGGCCCGGGAGCCAGGCACAGCACGCCCACCTTGCCGACGTGCGCGTTCTCCTGCACCAGACGGGCCGCTTCGCCGATCTCCTCCAGCGGATAGGTGCGGGAGAGCATCGGCATGATGCGGCCCATGTCGATGAGCCGGTTGCTCTCCCACTGCTCCTGGAGATTGGCGGCGTGGCTGCCGATCACACGCTTGAGCTTCATCCACAGGTACCGGTTGTCGTACTGGTGGTGGTAGCCCGTGCTGGACCCGCAGGTGACGACGGCGCCGCCCCGGCGCAGGACGAACATCGAGATGCCGAAGGTGGCCTGGCCGACATAGTCGAAGACGATGTGCGGGTCCTCGCCCGTTTCCCGCCGGATGATCTTTCCGAGCCGTTTGCCCGCCTCGATGACCCTGGCGGGGTCGGTGCCGTCGTCGTCGCCGATACCGAGTTCGGAGCGGTTGATCACGACGTCGCAGCCGATGCCGCGAAGCAGTTCGGCCTTCTCCTCGGATCCCACCACACCGACCGCGATACCGCCGCCGTGCTTGACCAGTTGTACGGCGTAGACACCGAGCCCGCCGGCCGCGCCCCAGATGAGCACGACGTCGCCCTGCTTCATGCGGGCGCCCCGGTCACTGACGAGCATGCGGTACGCGGTGCCCGCGCACGCTGTCGTGGACGCCGCCTCCTCCCAGGTCAGATGAGCCGGCTTGGGTACGAGCTGGCTGGCTCGCACGACCGCGTAGTGCGCCAGTCCGCCGAAGTTGGTCTCGTACCCCCAGGCCTTCTGCCCCTCACCGAGCATGCCGTCGTCGTGGGTGGCCGGTTCCTGGTCATCGACCTGGATGGGGCTGACCCCGACGTGGTCGCCGACCTTCCAGCGGCGTACACCGTCACCGGTGCGGACGATGACGCCCGCGGCGTCGGAGCCGAGCACGTGGTACGGCTGGTCGTGCCGCGCCTCCCAGCGTCCGCGCCTGCCGTACGCCTTGAGGAAGTCGAACGTCGGCAGGGGCTCGAAGGTCCCGGACCACACGGTGTTGTAGTTGATGCTGCTGGCCATGACGGCGACCAGCACCTCGTCCGGGGCGAGTTCGGGCATCGGTACGTTGCCGACGTGCAGCGACTTGCGCACGTCCTTGTCCTCCACGTCGCGGAACATGCCGATGTCCTCAACGCGGGTGTGCGCCGCCAGGTAGTCCTGCGGGATCGGCAAACTCGCCAGTTCCCCGGCGGGGGCACCCCGTTGGACAGCCTCGGATAGAACGTCCATGACACCATCCTTCGTCAACGCTGTGGGCGGTCAGACCGGGGACTCCATGCCGAGCGCCAGCCGCAGGTGCGCCATCTGGCCGGCGTGGAAGGAGTCGTGCATCTGTGTGAGGGCGAGTGCTTTGCCCAGCTTCGCGAACTGCTCGGCGTACTCCCCCATGTTCTCGTCGGGGAACAGCTCGGAGCGGTGGACGAAGTCCTCCGGGGCGAGTGTGCCGACGAAGTCGCGTATCCGCCGGTGGGCGGACGTGTAGATGTCGATCATCTCCGTGAGCGGCGGCACGTAGGTGAAGTCCGTGTCGACGCCGTCGGCGAAGTTGTCGGAGAACTCCTCGGTGACGGCCTTCTCGGTGCCCTGGTGCAGGGTGGAGAAGTAGTCCTTGGCGCAGGCGAGGTGGCCCAGGAACCAGACAAGGGGCTTGTGCCCGTCCGGCGCCCTGAGCGCGGTTTCGTCGTCGAAGCCCTCGGTGAGGGCGAGGACCAGGTCGTAGCCCACGTCGAGAGCCTGGACGAGATGCTCGCCGACCGCCTGCGGAACGGGAGTGAGGGTGGTCTGCGTCATGGTGCTGCTGGTCCCTTCTTCGATGGTCGTGCCTGGTCGGCGGTGCGGGTCCCGCGAAAGATCGCGGAAGGAACGGGGGTCAGCCGGGCGAGTGGAAGGCGCTCAGCCCGGAGGCCCGCGCCGTGTCGAGCCGCGCGCGGGCCTCGGCGAAGGTCGGCAGCTCCGTGGTGGACGTGCCGGTCCAGTTCACGCCTTCCCAGTCGTACATGAGGCCCTTGGTGCGCCGGGCCGCGGCCAGATGGGCCTCCGAGTACAGGAAGCCGTCGAGGGACTCCTTGTCGCGCCACAGGACCAGGTTGCGGGCGGCGTTCCACGACTTCTCCGAGATGGCGAGCGTGGCCGCGAGGAGACCCTCGCGCTTCCAGAGCTCATCCAGAATGGCCGCGTTCAGCTGTCCGCCGATCTCTTCGTGCCCCGGCTTGGGCCATCCGACGGAGGTGGCCACCAAGTAGGACTCGGGAAGCGGCTCGCGCAGCTGTCCTGTCGCGGGGTCGATGGCGGGTCCTGTCCAGGGGACGACGACCTGAAGGTCGGACTCGTCGCCGGCGGCGAACTCATGCAGGGATACGGGTAGCTTTGACACTTCATCTCCGCTTTCGCAGCAGTCGTCGGATTCACTTCTTGCGTCGCACGACCAGTCGCTTGATTTCAGCAACCTGCAGATGAAGAACGCTTGAGTCCGGGTCGCGTACGAGTTCCAGTTCGCTCAGCAGGGGAAGAACCGCCCGCAGCACGGCCCGCAGTTCCAGGCGGGCGAGGTGAGAACCGAGGCAGACGTGCTCGCCGTGACCGCCGAAGGCGATCTGCGCGTTGTTCTCCCGGGTGATGTCGAACTGGTAGGGGTGGTCGAAGACGTCCTCGTCCCGGTTGCCCGAGGGGTACCACAGGGCGACCGTCTCGCCTTTACGGATGCGCCGGCCCCGGATCTCGGTGTCCTTGGTGCAGGTGCGGACGAAGTGCAGGGCGATGGTGGTCCAGCGCAGGATCTCCTCCACCGCGCGGTCCAGCAGCGACGGGTCGTCGACGAGCCTGCGCAGCTGCTCGGGGTGGTTCAGCAGTGCCTGGATACCGCCGGTGGTGGCGTTGCGTGTGGTGCCGATGCCGGCGACAAGCAGGTTGAAGATGGTGTAGAGGATCTCGTGGAAGGCCAGCGGCCGGCCGTCGATACGGCCTGCCGCCAGCCGGCTGAGCACATCGGTGCCGGTGCCGTCGGCCGCCGCCATGCGCTGCTGGACCAGGTTGGCGACGTAACCGTTGAGGGCGGTGATGTTGCGCCGGAAGGCGGCCTCGGCGTCCTCGCCCTCCAGCCGGTACTCGGGGTCGGCCGCGGCGGTCGTGCCCTCGGTCCAGTCGAAGATGGAGTCCCAGTCCTCGACCGGGGCCCCGACGAGTTCACAGATGGCGGCGACCGGCAGGCGCGCGGAGAGATGGCGCGCGACGTCGGCACTGCCGTCCCGGTCGAGGCGCTCGGTGAACTCCTTGACGTAGGAGGCCGCGAGGCTCGCGAAACGCTGTTCCAGGGCGCTGACGGCCTTGGGGGTGAAGCACGGTGCCATCAGCTGGCGGAGGTGACGGTGGTGGGGGGAGTCCATGTAGGAAAGGGCGGGCGGGTCGGTGGGGCTGTGGGCGAACATCTGGGCCCGCTGCTCCAGCTCCGCCTCCAGCATCTCCACGGCGTCCGCCGTGTCGACGGTGACCCGCTGGGCGCTGGAGAAGAGCTTGGTGTTGCGGGAGACCCAGGCGATGTCCTCGTGCTTGGTCAGTACCCAGAACGGCTCGAAGCCCGGCCGCTCGTACCAGAACACGGGTGCTTCACGGCGGAGCAGGTCCCACTCCTGGTAGGGGTACCCCTTGTCGGCGTAGGACTTTTCGTCGGTGATGTCGAGTGTGTCGAGCGAGAGCATGATCGGCGTCTCCGTCAGCGTGGCGTGTGGGTGGTCAGGAAGGAGACGATGGTGCCGACCGTCTCCGCGCGCTTGCCCGCCGAGGCGAAGTCCGCGTCCAGCAGGGTCGCCTCGGGTGCCTCGTCGGCGATCCGCTTGGCGAGCAGCTCGGGATGCGCGCTGTCACTGCCCGGAAGGAGCAGCAGTGGTGCCGGGCATCGGGTCATCCACTCCTCGGGTACGGAGAAGTAGGCCGAGCCGGCGGGCCACAGGCCGTCGCGGAATCGCACGACGCGGACGATGTAGCGTTCCCGGCGCAGGGCCAGGACCTGCTCGCGGAACTCGGGATCGCTGTGCAGCCTGCCGGCGAAGGGACCCGCGGCGGGGTTGGCGGCGAATCGGCTGTCCCGCTGGGCGGCCGCGATCACCGACGTGAGTCCCTCGGCGCGGGGGAAGCGCATGGCCTCGTCGAACTGCCGCAGGTAGGTGCTGAGGCTGTTGACGGCCGGATCGATACCGACGGGCGTCTGGGCGACGATCGAGGACACCCGCTGCGGGGCGTCGTGTGCCAGCCGCCAGGCCTGTGCCGTGCCGCCGCCGGCGCTGACGATGTGTGCCTGGTCGATGCCGAGTTCATCGAGGACCGCCAGCTGGTCGGCCGCCCCCTGCTCGTAGGAGAACGGCTCCGCCGGTGCGGTGCTGCGGCCGGCGTACCGCTGGTCCATCGCGATCACGCGGAAGTGCCGGGACAGTTCGGTCACCGGGTGGTAGAAGTTCGACTCCCACATGCCGATGCGGCTGTCCGCTCCGCCGGGGGCCAGCAGCAGGACGGGAAACCCGTCACCGCTCACCTCGTAGTGAAGGCGTGCGCCGTCGGGGCGCTCGATCTCAGGCATGGTTCTCCTCCGCGGTGGTGGCGATCTGTGAGATCGCGTACAAGAGTTCGCCGGCCATGGCTTCGGCGTTGACGATCGGTGCCGCGTGCGTGCCGTCGATGCGCGACGGTGTGAAGGGCCCTGTGGACAGCTCGCGCCACACCTTCATCGAGCCCTCGGGCAGGACCGGGTCGCGGGTTCCCTCGACGGCGAAGACCGGCAGGCCGAGCGCGGGGCGGCACACGCCGTTCAGCGCGGCCCGGTGGCTGTCGGCGAGGACGGTGTCGGCCCGCAGCCGCTCGACGTAGCCGGCGAGCAGTTCCTCGCTGCGGAGGATCTCCTCGGGCAGCAGGCCGTCGAAGATCTCGGCGAACTCCTGCGGCGCGGCCGCGTCGAAGTCGCCGGTCAGCTCGGCGAGTCTGGTCAGCCCCGCCGTGGGTTCGGCGAGGGGCGGCAGAGCGCAGGCCACGACGAGAGCCACGGGGGGCACCCCCGGCCGGTGGGCCAGCCGGTGGGCGATCTCCCAGCACAGCCAGGCCCCCTGGCTGTGCCCGTAGAGCACGAAGGGGATGTCCATTCGGCCCGACAGCGCGGCCACGGCATGGTCGGCGAGGGCCATCATGTCGTCCGCGGCGGGCTCACCGGCCCGTGCCTCCCGGCCCGGAAGCTGGATCCCGACGAGTTCGATGTCGTCCGGGAGATGGCGGATGAGCGGCACGTTTCCGCCTGTCGTGCCTCCCATTCCGGCCACGCAGAAGATGCGCGCCCGGGGATTCTCGGCCCGCTTGAGGACACGGAGCAAGGGATCCGGGTCCTTCTCGCGCGGCTGGGCCGCCGTCCGCTCCGGCTCTGGCAGCAGTTCGTCCAGCAGATGGGCACCGATCCCCGCGCAGCTGGCACGGCGCAGGATCACCTCGGTGGTCACGGGCAGGCCCGTACGGCGCACCAGCTCCTTGCGGATGGTGACGGACATGAGCGAGTCGAGTCCCAGCTCCTGCAGGGGTTGCTGGTCCGGCACGTCCGGCGGGGCCAGGCCGAGTACGGTTGCCGCTTCCGACTTCACCAGGTCGGTCACAGTGCGCAGCCGCTGTTCGGCGCTCTGCGCGGCGAGTGCGCCGCGCAGTTCCCGGCCCGCCGACGGGTCACCGGCCGCGAGGCCGGTCTCGGGTGCGGGCCTGGCCTCCTCGATCTCCTCGATCAGGGGGCGGGGCCGGGCCGCCCGGTAGGCGGGGGCGAAGCGTGGCCAGTCGATGTCGGCCACGCCGAGGACCACGGTGTCCGTCCGCAGGGCGAGTTCGAGGGCGTCCAGCGCCACCGCGGGTGTCATGGAGCGCAGGCCGCGGGAGCGTGCCTTCCTCTCCGTGTCGGCGTCGACCATGCCGCCCTCGGCCCAGCCGCCCCAGTGCACGACGGTCGCGGTGAGTCCGGCGGCGCGGCGGTGCCGGGCCAGCGCCTCCAGGGCCGTGTTGGCGGCGCCGTAGACGGCCTGGCCGGCGCCGCCCCACAAGGACGCGCCGCTGCCGTACAGCACGAAGGCGTCCAAGGGGTGCTGGGCCAGTGCCTCGTGCAGGTGCTGGGCTCCGAGGACCTTCGCGGCGGCCTCTTCCGCCATGGCCTGCGGGGTGAGGGCACCGATGGGCGCCATCCGGGAGATGCCCGCCAGGTGGGCGACGAATGTCAGGGGGCTGTCGTCGTCCCTGATCCTCGCGATGAGCTCTTCGACCTGGGAGCGGTCACTGATGTCGCACGCTTCGACCGACAACCGCACGCCCTGGCCGGCGAGTTCGGCGCGCAGCGACTCGGTCTCGGGTGTCATGGCGGTGCGGCGCGAGGCCAGCACGATCCGCTCCGCGCCGCGGGCGGCGAGCCGTCGGGCCAGGTGCCTGCCGAGGGCGCCCTGGCCGCCGGTGATGAGCGCCGTGCCACGGGCCTGCCATGGTGCCCGGCCGACGCCCAAAGTGGTGTTCCGCAGTCGCCGCACGAACCGTCCGGCGGGGCGCAGCGCGATCTGATCCTCGTGGTCCGGGGCGAGGAGGGCCGCCACGAGCTGGGTCGCCCAGTCGTCGTGGGGCTCGGGGGGCAGATCGACGGTACCGCCCCAGCGCAGCGGATCCTCCAGCGCGGCGACCCGTCCCAGGCCCGTCACCAGGGCTTGTGAGGGGTGCGGGACGCCCTCGGTGCCGTCGATGTCCACGCCACCGCGGGTGATTGCCCACAGGGCGGGGGCCAGGCCGGTGTCGGCCGCGCCCTGGAGCAGGGCGAGTGTGGTGCGCAGTCCTTCGGTGACGCCTCCTTCGCCCGGGGTGTCGTCGAGCGAGCCGAAGGTGAGTACGCCCGCCGGCTCCTGCGGCAGCGCGGACAGGGCCGCGCGGACGGCAGCCCGGTCGTCCGTGGCGCGCATGCGGTGCACATCGGCTCCTGCGGCGCGCAGGGCCTGCTCGGCGGCGTCGGCCTGCGTGGTGTCCCGGTCCGTGCCGGCCACGACCCACAGTCCGGTGGCCGCCGCGGGGCTCGGCGGGGCGAGACGCCAGGTCTCCTCGTACAGCCAGCTGGTGAGCTTGGCGTCGGCCTCCTGACGGTGCCACCAATCAGTGATCAGCGGAAAGACTTTCTCGATGTCGTGCCGGAGCGCGTCGGGTGCGTCGAGGAGTTCGGCGAGACGTGTGCTCTGCCCGCCGCCCACCGCGTCCCAGAAGGAGCCGTCGACGGCCGCCGTGCCGGAGCGCGTCGTGTGGCGCGGCGGGTCGATCCAGTAGCTGCGGCGCTGGAAGGCGTAGCCGGGCAGGTCCACGACGGCGGCGGTGCCGTGCGCGGCCAGTGCGGTCGTCCAGTCGGCGCGGTGGCCGTGTACGTGCAGCAGCCCCAGGTTGCGCAGCAGTTGGGAGCGCCCTCCGCAGCCGCGCCGGAGACTGCCGACGACCACGGCCCGCTCCGAGTTCTCGTTGAGGGGCATGGCCAGGACGGGGTGGGGGCCGACCTCGACGAAGATGTCGTGGCCGGTGTCGAGGAGTTGCCGCTGCGCCTGGTCGAGCCGGACGGGCTCGCGCAGGTTGCGGCACCAGTAGCCCGCGCCGAGTTCGCTGCCGTCCAGTACGTCACCGGTCACCGTGGAGTAGAAGGGGACGCGTGCCGGCCGGGGGGCGAGAGCGGCGAGTTCCGCTTCGATGACGGGCAGAAGGGCGTCCATGTGGTGGCTGTGGGAAGCCACGGGGGCCTCCAGTCTGCCGCACACCACATCGTCGTCGTCGAGGCTGTACAGCAGGTCCTCGATGGCGTCGGCGTCTCCGGAGACCGCCACCGACCGCGGGGTGTTGACCGCGGCCACCGAGATCCGGCCGCCGTAGGGCGCGATCCGCTCCTGGACGGCCGCGAGCGGCAACTCGGCCACGGCCATGGAACCCACGCCGGCGACATCGTGCAGGGCGTGGCTGCGTACGGCGATGATCCGCGCGCCCTCTTCGAGGGTCAGGGCGCCCGCGACCACGGCGGCGGCGACCTCTCCCTGGCTGTGTCCCACGACGGCGTCCGGGCGCACGCCGAGTTCGTGCCACGCCGCGGACAGGGCCACGTACATGGTGAACATCAGCGGCTGGAGCACATCCAGCCGCTGAAGCGTGGCGTCGTCAACGGCCTCGTCCTGAAGCAGCCGCGTCACGGAGTGGCCGATGAGCGGCGCGAACGCGGCGTCGCAGGCCTGGACCGTCTCGGCGAACGCCGGTGAATCGGTCATCAGGGCGCGTCCCATGCCGAGCCATTGCGCTCCCTGGCCCGGGAAGACGAAGACCGTCCGTCCCCTGGGGGCCGCGGCGGACCGGGCCAGATCGGCGTGCGGGCGGTCCTCGGAGAGTGCGCGCAGGGCCTGGGCCGCCTGCTGTGCCGTGCCGGCGTGCACCATGGCCCGCTCGGTGAAGTGGGTGCGCCGCTGGGCGGCGGTGCGGGCGGTGTCCAGGACCGGGGTCCGCGGCTGTCGCTCCAGCCAGTCGGCCCAGCGGGCCGCCTGGTCGCGCAGGCTCGCGTCGTTCTTGCCCGAGAGCAGGATGGGCACCGGTCCGCTCGCCGGGAGGCCGTGCGGCGCGGGCCGCGTGGACGGCTGGGGCGCCTGGTCGATGACGACATGCGCGTTGGTGCCACCGATACCGAACGAGGAGACCCCGGCCCGGCGCGGTGCGTCGCTCTTCCAGGGCCTGAGCGTGGTGTTGACGTAGAAGAGGTCCGGGTCGAGTCCCATTTCGGGGTTGGGGTGTTCGTAGTTGAGGCTCGGGACGAGTTGTCCGTGGTAGACGCACAGGGTGGCTTTGATCAGGCCGGCGAGTCCCGCGGTGGCGTCGGCGTGCCCGATGTTGGTCTTCACCGAGCCGAGTGCGCAGGGCTCGGTCCGGTCGGCGCCGCCGAAGACCTTCTGCAGTGCCTGCACTTCGATGGGGTCGCCCAGCGGCGTCGCGGTTCCGTGCGCTTCGACGTAGCCGATGGCCGAGGCCCCGAAGCCCGCCGCTGCCTGTGCCTGGGCGATGGCGTATGCCTGGCCGTCGACGCTCGGTGCGGTGAAACCCGCTTTGCCGGCGCCGTCGTTGTTGACGGCACTGCCGCGGAGCACGGCGTAGACGCGGTCGCCGGAGGCTTCGGCGTCGGAGAGTCTGCGCAGTACCAGCGCACCGACTCCGCTGCCGAAGACCGTGCCGCCGCCCTTCTCGTCGAAGGCGCGGCACTTGCCGTCCGGCGAGACGACCAGGCCTTCCTGGTGGACGAAGCCCTGGACGAGGGGGATGGTCAGGGACGAGGCACCGACGAGGGCCACATCCGACTCGCCGCGCCGCAGGCTCTCGCAGGCCAGATGCGTGGCGACCAGTCCGGTGGAGCACGCGGTCTGCACCGTGAGTGCGGGGCCGCGCAGATTGAACCGGTGGGCGATGCGGGTGGCGAGGTAGTCGTTCTTGTTCCCGATCATCGTGCGGTAGAAGGACGACAGATCAGTCGTCTCGCCCTGCTGGTAGCCGCCGTAGCCGGAGCCCGCGAAGACGGACACCTTGCCCTTGACGTCCTGCGGGACGATCCCCGCGTTCTCGAAGGCCTGCCAGGACGTTTCCAGCAGCAGCCGGTGCTGCGGGTCCATGGACTCGGCCTCGGCGGGCGAGTAGTCGAAGAACGCGGCGTCGAAGAGGTCGGCCCCTTCCGTGACGGCGCGGGCCCGGACGTAGTCGGGGTGGGTGAGGTCCTCCCGCGGTACTCCCGCGGCGATGAGTTCCTCGTCGGTGAAGTAGGTGATGGATTCGACGCCGTTGCGCAGGTTGTCCCAGAAGGTGTCGACGTCGGGTGCGCCGGGCAGCTTGCACGCCATGCCGACGATGGCGACGGCGTCGTCCTGCGGGCGCGGCGCGTGCTCAGTGATGAGCGGCTCTTCCGCGGGTGCGGGCGCGCCCCGGAGGTAGCCGGTCAGCCGGCGGGCCGTCGGATAGCGGAAGAGCGCGGACAGGGGGAACTCCCGGTCCAGGGCCGTGCACATCAGTTTGTGGGCCTTGAGGGCCGCCATGGAATCGGCGCCCAGGTCGAAGATGCCCTTGTCGGGATCGATCACCGGCCGGCCCAGCACCTGCGCCCAGGCCTCGTTGACGGCACGTTCGATCTCGTCGCCCGTTTCCGCCGCCGCGCGCGCGGGCAGCGCGCGGGGGGCGGGGAGGAGGGAGATGGCCCCCTTGTCGATTTTCTTGTTCGGGGTGTGCGGCAGCTCGTCCAGTACGACGAAGTAGGAGGGCACCATGTAGGCGGGGAGCCGCTGGGCGAGCAGAGCCGGCAGTTCCGGGGCGCTCGGTTCCCGGCCCGGAGGCGGGGCCCAGTACAGGTGAAGCCTCGGCTCGTCGGTGGCGTCGGGGCGTATCACCGCGGCGCATTCGGCCACGGCCGGGTGCTCGGCCGCCACGGACTCGATCTCGCCCAGCTCGATGCGGTGTCCGTGCAGTTTGACCTGTGAGTCGGTACGGCCGCAGAACTCCACGGTGCCGTCGCCGCGGTACCGTACGACGTCTCCGGTGCGGTACATCCGGGCGTTCGGCCCGCCGGCGAACGGGTCGGGCAGGAAGCGTTCGGCGGTGAGTTCGGGGCGTTTGAGGTAGCCGCGTGTGACCGCCCGTCCGCCGATGTGGAGTTCGCCCCTGAAGCCCCGGGGCACGCGCCGGCCGGCGCGGTCGAGAACGTAGAGCCGGTTGCCGTGCAGCGGTTCTCCGAGGCTGATCTCGCCCGGCTCGACGCTCCAGGCCGAGGACCAGACGGTGGTCTCGGTCGGTCCGTACATGTTGGTCAGCTCGCCGTCGAGGAGCTCGGTGAGCTTTCGGGCCAGTGCCCGGTCGAGCGGTTCGCCGCCGACCAGCATGCGGTCCAGGTTGCGCACCAGGGCCCTGCCGTCGGTGTCCGCCAGCAGCATGCGGGCCAGCGAGGGGGTGCACTGCAGGTGCGTCGGTGCCCAGTGGGCGTAGCCGGACCAGTCGGCCACCGTGCCCTGGGCGATGACGACGCGGTAGCCGCGGGTCAGGGTCCACAGGAGTTCGAGTGTCGAGATGTCGAAGGACAGGCTGGTCACCGCGAGCCAGGTGTGTCCCGGTCCCCCGCCGACCCGCTCGTCCATGGCGCGGCAGAAGGTGGCGAACTGGTCGTGTTCGACCATGACGCCCTTGGGGCTGCCCGTCGAGCCCGAGGTGTAGATGACGTACGCGAGGTCGTCGGGCGCGAGGCCGGCGGGCGGCTGCGGGAGAGCGGTGGCGGTGGGGGTCCGGCCGTCGGGTATCAGGACGTCGACGCCGTGGCCGGACACGTCGGCGGCGCCCTGCGCGGTGGAGATCACGACGGTCAGGCCGCTGTCCTGTGCCACATGGTCCAGTCGCGCCTTGGGGTAGGCGGGGTCCAGCGGAAGGTAGGCGGCTCCGGTGAGCCACGTGGCCAGGACGGCGACGACCATGTCCGCCGAGCGCGGCAGGTGGATGCCGACGAGTGAGCGGGGTGTGACGCCCCGCTCGCGCATACGGTCGCTGAGGGCGCCGGCGCGCAGCAGCGTCTCCCGGTAGGTGAGCTGCTGTCCGGCGTCGGCCAGGGCCACGGCGTCGGGGGTGGTGCGGGCCTGGGCGAGGATGAGGTGGAGGGCGCTGTCGTGGTGGCTGCCGGCGGCTCGCACCGCGCGGTCCGTCAGCTGTTCGAACCAGGTGCGTTCTTCGTCACCGAGCAGCTCGAAGTGGCTGAGCGGGCGGGCGGGGTCGCGGACCAGGTCGGCGAGCAGGGTGCGGAAGTTCTCCGTCATCCGCCGGGCCGTGTCCGGGTCGAGTATCCGGGTCCGGTATTCCAGCTCGCCCACCAGGCCGGTTGCGCCGGGCGCGAGGGTCAGTCCGAGTTCGGATTTGGCCACGCCGTGCGGGGATCCGGAGACACTCGTGTCGGGCGACGGCACCCAGGCGTCCGGTCCGTCGCCGAGGGCGGGCAGCGTGGTCGCCCGGTAGTTGAACAGCACACGGAAGAGCGGGTTCTCCTCACCGGTGCGGGAGCCGGCGGCCACGCGCACGACCTCGGTGAGCGGCACGTCCTGATGCCCGGACAGCCGCTCGATCCGCGCGGCCATGGACGCGAGGAGTTCCTCGAACGTCGGATCGCCGGTCAGGTCACAGCGCAGCGGCAGGGTGTTCACCAGGAACCCGATCAGGTCTTCGGTGCCGGCCAGGTGACGGTTGGCCCAGATGGTGCCCAGGCCGAAGTCATAGCTGTCGGTGCTGCGGGCCAGCAGCAGCGCGAAGGCGCCGGCGTAGACGGTGTACGGAGTCACACCGCTTCGCGCCGCGAGTTCCTCCAGTGCCCGGCGCAGTTCCTCGGGCACGGTGAAATCGACCGTGCCGCTCTCCGCGGTGGCGGTGTGCTGCTGCTGCTGGAGGTCGATGCGGCTCATGCCGTCGAGTTCCGCCGCGAAGTACTCGAGCCCGGTCGCGAAGTGGTTCTCCCCCACGGCGCGCTGCTGCCAGCGCGCGTAGTCGCCGAGGTGGTGGGGGGCGGGCGCGGCGGCGGGATCGGTGCCGCGTGCCAGTTCCTCGTACAGCGTGTGGAGCTGGTCGAGTATCAGGGTCAGTGACCATCCGTCGCTGATGGCGTGATGCATCGTCAGGCACAGCAGCTGTTCGCCACCGGGGACGTCGAGCAGGAGGAGACGCAGCAGGGACTGGCCGGACAGGGCGAAGGGGGCGCGTTCCTCGGCACGGACCCGCTCGCGCACCGCTGCTCCCGCGGGGTCGCTGGCCGAGAGGTCCTCGTGGGTGAAGGGGGGCACGACGTTCTCGTGCACGATCTGGACGAGTTCGCCGTCGCGTACCTCCAGGCCCGTGCGCAGGGCCTCGTGTCCGCGCATGAGGTGGGTGAGGGCGCGGGAGAGCAGGCCGGGGTCGAGGGGCCGGGCCATGCGCAGGGAAACAGGGGCGTTGTACTGGGCGCTGCCGGGCTCCATCTGCTCCAGGAACCACAGGCGGCGCTGTCCTTCGGTGGCCGGGTGGATGGCGCGTTGCGCGGCGCGTTCCAGGGGCAGTGTGTCGTCCGCCGGCTCCAGGTCGCCGTGGATGATGCCGAGCAGGTGGGCCGCGATCTCGCGGGCCGTGGGGTGGGCGAAGGCGACGTTGGTGGGGAGGGTGAGGCGGGCCAGCCGTCCGAGCCGGTTGCGCAGCTGGAGGCCCATGATGGAGTCCAGCCCGAGTTCCCGCAGGCGGCGGTCGGCGGGGACGGGCTCGGCGACGCCGAGCAGTGCGGCGGCTTCCTCGCGTACGAGGTCGGTGAGCTGTGTCAGTGCCGTCTGTGCGGGCAGTGCGGCAAGCCGCCCGCGCAGGTCGTCGGGTGCCGCGTCGGCCGCCGTGTCGTGGAATCCGGCGGTGGCCTCGCGTCCGGCCGTGCCGTCCGGGGTGGCCCGGCGGGGGGCGCCGAACCAGAAGCGGTGTCCCTGGAACGCGTAGGTGGGCAGCTGCGGCAGGTGGCGCCGTTCGCCGGATCCCAGGACGCGCTCCCAGTCCACTTCGTGTCCTTGGGCGTGGAGGGCTCCCAGGGAACGCATGAACTCGGCGGTTCCGCCCTGGTCGCGGCGCAGGGTGCCCACCACGATGCCGCCGGAGTCGGCTGTGGCGCCGGTCAGGGGCATGCCGAGCACGGGGTGCGCGCTGATCTCGACGAAGACGCCGAAACCGTCGGCGACGAGCTTTCCGAGCGCGCGGTCCATGCGAACGGTCTCGCGCAGGTTGCGGCACCAGTACGCGCCGTCCAGCGCGGTGCCTTCGAGAACCCCGCCGGTCACCGTGGAGTAGAACGGAATTGCCCATTCTGTGGGGTGTATGCCGGCGAAGTCCTCGGCCAGGCCGGGCAGGATGGGATCGACGTGGGCGCAGTGTCCGGCGGCGTCGGCGCTGAGCCGGCGGCAGAACACGTCCCGGCCCTCCAGCCCGGCGAGCAGGGCGTCCACCGCTTCCGGGTCGCCGGAGACAACGGTGGAACCCGGCGTGTTGACGAGGGCCACGGACAGGGCGTCGCCGTAGGGGGTGATCAGTTCCTCCACCTCGGCCGCGGGCAGTTCCACCAGCGCCATGGCGCCCCGGCCGCTGCACTCGCGCAGGAGCGCCTGGCTGCGCAGCGCGACAATCTTCGCGGCGTCGTCCAGGGAGAGGGCGCCGGCGACGACGGCGGCCGGCACCTCGCCCTGGCTGCTGCCCACCACGGCGGCCGGTTCGAGGCCGAGCGTGCGCCACACCGCCGTCAGGCCCATCGCCATCGTGAAGAGCGCCGGCTGGAGAACGTCCAGGCGGTCGAAGGGCAGATCCGGCTGTTCCTCCACGGCGAGCAGGTCGCGCACCGACCAGTCCATCCAGGGCCCGAAGGCCCGGTCGCAGGCGTCGACGGTCTGTGCGAACACCTCCGAGTCGGCCAGCAGGCGGCGGCCCATCTCACGCCACTGGCTGCCGTGGCCGGGGAAGACGAAGACGACCTTGCCGCGCTCTTCGGCCTCCGCGTCGACCAGGTTCTCGTGCGGCAGGCCGTCGGCGAGAGCGCGCAGTGCGCTGTGTGCCTCCTCGCTGTCGTGGGCGAGGACGGCGGCGCGTGCGGTGAAATGGGTACGGCCCAGGGCGGCGGCGCGCGCGGTCGCGGGCATCGGCTGGGAGGGGTGCTCCGCGAACCAGTCGGCCCATCGGCGTGCCTGGGCGCGCAGGGCCTGGGGGTCGGGTGCGGACACGACGATCGGATACGCCTGGGTGAGCGGCCGCACGGGCTCGGGCGCCGCGTCCTCGTCGGGTGAGGGCTGGGGGGCCTCCTCCAGGATCAGATGGGCATTGGTGCCGCTGATGCCGAAGGACGAGGCGCCCGCTCTGCGCGGCCGTGCGCCGCGTTTCCAGGGGTACGCCTCGTCGAGCAGCCGCAGTCCGCTGTCCTCCCAGGCGATGTGCGGGCTGGGCTGCTCGGTGTGCAGGGACTTGGGGAGTTGCCCGTTGTGGAGCGCGAGGACCATCTTGATGACGCCGGCGACGCCTGCCGCGGCCTGTGTGTGGCCGATGTTCGACTTGGACGATCCCAGCAGCAGGGGCCGGTCCGCGGCACGCCCCGGCCCGAACACCTCGGCCAGGGCGCCTGCTTCGATCGGGTCACCGAGCGGGGTGCCGGTGCCGTGGGCGTCGACGGCGTCGATGTCCGCGGAGGTGAGCCGGGCGGCGGCCAGGGCGGCGCGGATGACCCGCTGCTGCGCGGGGCCGTTGGGTGCGGTCAGACCCTGGCTGCGGCCGTCCTGGTTGACCGCGGATCCCCGGATCACGGCCCAGATCCGGTCGCCGTCGCGCTGCGCGGCCGACAGGCGCTTGAGGACGAGCATGCCGCAGCCTTCGGACCAGCCGCCTCCGTCGGCCTGCGCCGAGAAGCTCTTGCAGCGCCCGTCGGGTGCCATCGCGCCCAGCCGGCTGGACTCGACGAACAGCGCGGGCGAGCTCATCACCGTGACGCCTCCGGCGAGAGCGGTGTCGCATTCCCCGGCGCGCAGGGCCGCGCAGGCCATGTGGATGGCCACGAGGGACGACGAGCAGGCTGTGTCCACCGTGACCGCGGGGCCCTGCAGGCCGAGCTGGTAGGACAGACGGCCGGAGACGACACTGCCGGAGATACCGGTGCCCTGGTAGCCGTCCAGGGATTCCAGGTCGCTCTGGCCGGTTCCGTAGTCGGAGCGCATGGCGCCCAGGTACACGCCGGTGCGGCTGCCGCTGAGGGCACCGGGGGGTATCGCGCCGCGTTCCAGCGCCTCCCAGGCTGTCTCCAGTACCAGCCGCTGCTGCGGGTCCATGGAAAGGGCTTCTCGGGGGGTGATGCCGAAGAAGTCCGCGTCGAAACGCTCCAGGTCGGTGAGGAAGCCGCCCTCGCGGGCGTAGCTCTTCCCGGGGGCGCCGGGGTCGGCGTCGTACAGGTCGAGGTCGTCCCACCGCTGTGGGAAGGGACCGATGGCGTCCTCGCCGCGGGCCAGCAGGCTCCAGTACTTCTCCGGGGTGTCGATGCCGCCCGGAAGCCGGCAGGCCATCGAGACGATCGCGACGGGCTCGGTCTGCCGGTTCTCCAGCTCCGCGTTGCGCTGCTGAAGCTGAAGGACGGCGGCCATCGCGCGCCGCAGCCGCTCCTCGCCCGCCGCGGTGTTGTTCTCAGCCATCTGCCTCGTGTCTCCTCAGTCCTCGACCGTGACGTCCATGTACGCCGGGAAGCCCTGCAGCCCGGTGCCGTCGTGCTCGAGGACGGACACGTCGCCGTTCTTGCCGACCTCGCGGAAGCCGGAGAACTTGTAAGTGATGAACATGGTCCGGTTGCGGCTGGTGGGCACGAACTCGGCGCGCAGCCTCACGCCCGCGTCGCGGGCGCCGCGGATCAGATGGTTGAGCAGTACGGAGCCGACGCCCCGCGACATGACCCGGCAGGACATGAGCAGCAGCTTCACGGTCCATGCGTCGTCGCCGCGTTCGACGAGGGCGAGGCCGATCCTGCCGTACGTGCCGTATCTGTCCTCCAGGCCGGCCACGAGCAGTTCGTGCCGGGGTGAGCGGCGGAAGGCGTCCAGTTCCTCGTAGGAGTAGGTGTAGCCGGTGGCGTTGAGCTGGTTGGTGCGCACGGTGAGTTCTTCGGCGCGCTGCAGGTCGCGCTCCTGGGCGGGCGCGATGGTGAAGCGCATACGGAGGGAGGCGAGGAAGTCCTCGTCGGTGCCCTGGTGGGCGTCCTGGGCCTGCTTGCGCCGCGCGTCGGCGCGGTAGAGGTGGCGGCGTTCACGGGAGTCGGCGGTGACGAAGCGGGGCCGCATCTCGGGCAGGCCGGGGATGCGTTCGGCGTCGAGGGCGTCGATGCACAGGACCTGCGCGTGGGCGAAGGCGACCTCGTCGCGCTCGAAGGGCTGGTCGTCGACGAAGGCCAGGGTGTCGATACCGATGTTGATCGCCTCGGCGACGGCCTTGACGGAGTCGGACTTGTTGCCCCAGTTGATCTGCGGGTGGAGGAAGTACTCGGCGATGCCGAACTCCTCCAGCTTCGCGAGGGCCGCGTCGTGGTCGTTGCGGCTGGCGATCGAGTGCAGGATGCCGCGTTCGTCGAGTGTGCGGATCACCTCCACGACGGCGGGGCGCAGTGTGACGTCACCGTCCTCGAGCAGCACCCCGTCCCATACGGTGTTGTCGAGGTCCCACACCACGCATTTGACGGTCTTGACGGTCGTCGTCGTCATCGCTCACTCCTCGGTCCGCGTTCCTGGAACGCGTACTCGGCAAGGCCCACTTGGTGGAGCTGTGCGCTGCCCTCGATGATCTCCATGACCCTGGAGTCCCCGAGGTAGCGCTGGACGGGGTAGTCGGAGCTGCAGCCGTTGGCGCCGTGGATCTGGACGGCGTCGGCCGCGGCGCGGCCGGCGGCGGTGGCGGCGAAGTACTTGGCTGTCGAGGCCGCGGCGAGCGCGCCGGGGTCGCGCTGGTCGCGCAGCCGTCCGGCCTCCAGGCACAGCAGCCTGGCGGCGCGGGCGTCCGTGTACATGTTGCTGATCATGCGTCTGACGAGCTGGTGGTCCTTGATGGGAGAGCCGAACTGCTTCCGGGTCGAGGCGTAGTCGACACTCGCCTCCAGGCAGGCGTCGAGAATGCCGACGCAGCCCCAGGCGACGGTGTAGCGGCCGAGGTCGAGGGCGGCGCCGGTCACATGGGACACCCCGAGACCGGGCCGGGCCAGTAGGTTGGCGGCCGGTACGCGGCAGTTGTCGAAGTACACGTGGGCCGTCATGGAGGCCCGGATGCCGATCATGTCCTCGATCAGTTCGGTCCGCAGGCCGGGGGTGTCCCGTTCCACGAGCAGAGCCGTGGGTCCTTCCTCGGAGCGGCCGACGACCAGGAACAGGCCGGCGGTCTCCCCGTATGTCGTCCATGTCTTGTGGCCGTCGACCACCCAGTGGTCGCCGTCGCGGACGAGCCGGGTGGTCACGGCGGAGGCGTCGCTGCCGGCGCCCGGCTCCGACACGGCGAGTGCGCCGGTCCGCTCGCCGCGGGCCAGCCGGGGCAGCCAGTTCTCTTTCTGGGTGCGGCTGCCCCAGCGGTTGACGGCGTGCGCCACCATGGTGTGGACGGTCAGCAGGCTGCGCAGCGAGGAGCAGGCCCGGCCGAGTTCGCCGGCGAGCAGGCCGAGGGTGACCGCGTCGCTGCCGCCGCCGCCGTACGCCTCGGGAAGGGGCAGCCCGAGCAGGCCCTCGTCGGCGAGGAGCCGGATGAACCGCGGCGGGGTGCGCTGGGTCCGGTGGTGTTCGTCGGCGTGGGGGGCGATGTGGCGGTCGGTGAAGGCCCGGAATTCTTTGTGGGCCTGCGCCTGCTGGGCGGTGAGCGCTCCGGTCATCGTCGTCGTGTCCGCTCGTGTCCTACTGCGGGACCGGGACGGCCAGCTTGCGTGCGACGAACGCGTCGAGGGCGCTGATGGAGCGGAAGTACTCCAGCTCCAGGTCCTCGTTGTCCACCGTGATGCCGAATTCGTGCTCGACGAAGGAGACGAGCTGCATGGCGAACATCGAGCTGACGAAGCCGAGGGCGAAGATGTCGTCGTCGTCCTTCAGGTCCTGAACCGGGAAGAAGCGGGAGAGGTAGTCCGCGATCCTTGCCCTGTTGTCCGTGCTCATCTTCTCTTCCGTCCTGTTGTCGTGTAGGTGCGGCGCCGGGTGTCTGTCCGGTCAGCGGTACTGGTGGAATCCCTCGCCGCTCTTGCGCCCGAGCAGGCCGGCGGCGACCATCTTCTTGAGCAGCGGGGCGGGCCGGTACTTGCTGTCGTTGAAGCTCTCGTAGAGCACCTCGACCGATTTCAGAATGGTGTCGAGGCCGATCAGGTCGGCCGTCTCCAGCGGGCCCATCTTGTGGTCGAAGCAGGTCTTGAAGATCCGGTCGATGTCGGCCGCGGGTGCCACACCGTCCTGCACCAGGAAGGCAGCCTCGTTGATGGTGAGCATCAGGACGCGGTTGGAGACGAAGCCGGGCACGTCCTCGACGACGATGCAGCCCTTGCCCATCGCGGCGAGGAAGCGGCGGGCGGTGTCGATGGTCTCGGGTGTGGTGTGGTGGCCGCGGATGACCTCGACCATCGGTTTCATCGGCACCGGGTTCATGAAGTGCATGCCGACGACCCGCTCGGGGCGCGTGGTCACCGAGCCGACGCGGGTGATGGAGATCGCCGAGGTGTTGACGGCGAAGACCACGTCGGGGCGGACGATGCGGTCGATCCGCTCGTACACCTGCTGCTTGATGCCCCAGTCCTCGGTGACGTTCTCGACGACGAAGTCGGCCTTGGCCAGCAGTTCGTCGTCGGTGGTGAACTCGATCCTGTCGAAGATCTCCGCCGGGTCGACGGCGGAGCCCTTGTTGAACAGGGTGTAGGCGCGCAGGCCGTTGCGGAGCTCGCGGCGCGCGTTGTCGAGCACCTCGTCGGAGATGTCGACGAGTACCACCTGGTGGCCGGTCTGCGCGAGATTCTGTGCGACGCCGACGCCCATGACGCCCGCACCGACGACTCCTACCGTCGTGAATTCCATGATTCCTACGACTCCGTTACCGTTCGCCGCGAACGGCGTAGATGTTGTGGATGTCCGTGCCGACGTACAGCTCGTCCTGTTCCGCCCTGGCCGTGAAGCCGCGGCTCTCCAGCAGCGCGACGAGCCGGCCGACCTCACCGTCCGCGTCGTGCGCCTCCAGCACCATCTGCTGGATCTTCGGCCAGTCCTCGTCGGCGATGCCGTCGATGACCTGGCGCTCGCTCTTCTGCACGTCGATCTTGATCAGGTCGATGCGTTCGATGCCCTGCTCGCGGATGACGGCACTGAGCGGGCGCAGTGTGGCGGTGAAGTCGATCGCCTCGAAGCGGACGTCGATCAGTTCGTCGGACGAGATGAGCTCGGCGACTTCCTCGTCGGCACCGGCCTTCTGCTGGTTGGCGATGATCGTGCGCAGGTTGTGCTTCTCCTCCTCCTCGTCGGGGTGGAAGGAGGACATGCCGGAGCTGCGTGGGTAGAAGGTGAGGTTCGCCTCGGCCTCGGTGTCGGAGAGGCCGATGTTGAAGAGCGTGGCGTTGACTCCGTGCTCGGCGACGTTCCGGCTCAGCAGTTCGAACATCGGAGGTGCCGGCTCGAAGGTGAAGACCCGTACGTCCTTCGCCTCGTAGTGGGCGAAGAGGGTGAACAGGCCGATGTTGCCGCCGACATCGAGGACCGTGGCACCGTCCGGGAGGGAGATGCCGTTCTTGGCGTAGGTGCGGTGGTCGAAGATGTCCTCGTAGAAGTGGCGGGTCTCCGCCTCGTTCTGGTGGGAGACGGTCAGACCGTTGGGCAGGGTGAAGCGGGCCAGGGAATAACCCGTGTGGGAGGAGCCCTCCTGCGGCCGGGCCGGCTCGCCGCCCGCGCGCAGGACATCGATGGCGGCGGCCATCCGGGGCAGGGTGGCCCACTCGTAGACCTGGCGCAGCGACAGCTCGGTGCCGAAGGTCCGCTCGACGCGCAGGATCAGCCGGGTGGCGAGCAGCGAGTTGCCGCCGACCTCGAAGAAGCTGACGTCGCGGGGCAGGTGTTCGTTCTTCAGGAGCCTGGCCCACAGGCTGCGGAGTTCCTGTTCGGTGGGGGTCGGTGCGGGCTCCTCCGCGTCACGGGCGGCCGTCGCGGCGCCGTCGGCCACGATGTCCAGCTCGGAGGCGGGGAAGCCGACCCAGTCGATGTCGGCGCCGGCGAGCCACAGCCGGCCCAGCGCCTTGAGGGCGGTGGCCGAGTCGGACTGGCGCTCCAGCGGGTGGCGCATGGAGGCGACGATGGCGCCCCCTTCGCTGCCGCGGACCACGGTGGCCATGCTGCTCAGCGTCTGGCCGGGGCCGGTCTCCAGCAGGAGGTTCGCGGTGCCGAGGCTGCGCAGGCCCTCGGCGAAGAGGACCGGGCTGAGCAGGTGCCGGGCCCAGTACGCGGGGTCCGTGGCCTCCTCGTCCGTGATGATCCGGCCGGTGACGTTGGAGACGTAGGGGATGCGGGGCGGATGGAGCGTCAGGGTCTTTACCAGCTCGGTCAGCTGGTCGGCGATGGGCTCCATCATCGAGGAGTGGAAGGCGTGCGTGGACTGGACGCGGCGGTTGATGACGCTCTGCTCGGTGAGGGTGCGTTCCAGTGCCTCGATCGCGGCGACCGGTCCCGCGGCCACGCAGAAGTCCGGGCCGTTGACGGCGGACAGGGAGACGTCGGCGCCGAGCAGCGGGCGGACCCTGTCCTCGGGAAGCATCACGGCGAGCATGGCGCCGGGGGGCAGCGCATCGATGAGCGCGGCGCGGCGGGCCACGAGGGTGAGCGCGTCTTCGAGGGACAGCACTCCGGCGAGGGCCGCCGCGACGTACTCGCCGAGGCTGTAGCCGATCATGACGGAGGGCCGGGCGCCCCAGGAGTCCCAGAGCCGGGCCAGGGCGTACTCGATGGCGAAGAGGGCGGGCTGGGCCAGGCGGGTGGTGCCGAGCCTGCGTTCGTTCTCGCCGCGGGGGGCCGGGTCGCGGCCGAGCATACGGCGCAGATCCATGGCCGGTGCCGCGGTGGTGTGCTCCTCGGACGTCGGGGCGGGGAACACCACTTCCCGGATGTCCAGGCCCAGTTCGGGGGTGAGGACCTGGGCGCACGTGTCGAGGGCCTCACGGAATACCGGGAAGTCGCGGTACAGGTCGCGGCCCATGTCGAGGTAGTGGTCGCCGAGGCCGGGGAACATGAAGGCGACGGACGCGGTGGCCGGGGCAGGTGTCTTGGCGCCCAGTTCCGTCGCTCCGCCCTCACCGGCCAGCACGGCGCCGCGGTGGCCGCCCGGGGCGGTGCCGAGGGTCCGTATCCGGACGGGGACGTCCTCGTGGGCCGGGGAGGCGGTGAACCGGGCCTTGAGCCCGGCCAGTCCGGCGTCGAGGGAGGTACCGCTCGCGCCGCTGACCAGGGCGAGGTGCCACGGGACCGGTCCTTGGGACGGCGATGCCGTCCGGTCTCCGGTCTCCTCCGCTGTGATGGTGTTGGGGCTCATACCTCTCCTTGAGGGTTTCGGCCGGCCGGAAAGAGTCGAGCGCCCACTGGTGCCCCCGTTCCCCCCGCGGAAGTCCGTCGCAGCCAACTCTCACGGCGGCGGCTAGAGCGGGGCCGGAGCAGCGGTGGACACTCCACCATGCCGGGCATCAAGCACTTTTCTGGATGGGTGGGGCGGGTCACAGCATGCGGATCGCGGACTCCGCGTGGAGCTTGGCCAGGTTGAGGGTGGCCGTGGAGTCCCGGCCGAGCGCCTCGCGCACAAAGCGGCGGGCTCCAGTGAGGTCCGCGTCCTGGCCCAGTACGCGCTCGATCGCCTCCTCGCGCAGCACCACACTGTGCTGGGAGATGACGGTCACCCCGGTCTCGTCCGGCAGCAGGGACCATTCGCCGGTGTGCGCGTCCATCAGGGCGGGGGGGAGGGTCTGCTTGTAGACGATGCGGCCCGCGTGGGGGAAGCAGACGCGTACGGACTCGGTGGTGTGCGTCGCTCCGTCCGCGGTGCGGGTGTCCATGGCCATGACCTGGACACCGGGGGTGTCCTCGGTCAGATCGAGCCGGGCGACGTGCGGGACGAGTTCGGGCCAGTCGCCGGCCCGGTAGAGGAAGTCGTAGACCAGTTCGGCCGGTCCCTTGACCCGTACGGTGTCCTCGAAGGACAGGACGAGTTGGTCGAGCCGCATCCAGCGCTCGGCCAGCCGTCGCAGACTGTCCAGCTCCGCGCCCGAGTTGTTGTCGACCGCCTGCCGCACCCAGGCCACGTCCTGGGCATGGTCGCCGATCACCGTGAAGTCGTGCAGGACGGTCAGCAGGCTGGTTCCGCCTGTCCGTTCCTCGACGATCCAGGTCCCGCTCATCGTCTCGACCGGGGCCTGCGGGTTGTGCTGACGGAAGTCGATACGCCGTTTCTGCGGGTCCTGGACGCGCTGTGAGAGCCACGACCGCACCTGGCCGTTGGCCGTCGCCCACATCCGCAGCCGCTCCCTCTCGCCGTCGAATTCCAGCCGTTCCACGTGCACGTTCGGTGGGAGGAACAGCGGCCATTGCACCGCGTTGGAGATCAGTCCGTAGACGACCCCCGCCGGTGCGGCGACCTCGACCGAATACGCCGTACGGTGCACACGCTCACCCGACACCACACACCACCTTTCTCACAGAATCAGGAATTGCCCGGTCCGCCGCAGACGTCGAGTGTCTGCGCGGTGATCGAGGCGGCGGGTTCGCAGGCCGGGCGGGCAACCTGCCCGGCGGCCTCTCGCGGGGCCGGGCAGCGGCCGAGCGGGATCTCCGCCTCGAGCCGCTCCCGCACGGCGTCCCCGGTAATCTCCCGGGCCGCCGCGTCCCCCTGGCGCACCCGCCGCGCCATCGGTGTCCCGACGTGGCCGGGACACACCGCGCTCACGGGGCCGGGCCGGTCGGCGATGCGCGGGTCCTCGCTGATGACCCGTTCGATCCGGCTCGGTGGGACGATCTCGTTGTCGCACGTGAAGACGTCGGTGAGGCGGTCCACCAGGCGCAGTGCTCCGTCGTCGTCGAGATAGCCGACGTCCCCGGTGGAGAACCAGCCGTTCTCGTCGATCCGGGACGGCGGCCGCTCGTCGCCGAGGTAGCCGGCCATCAGCTGTGGCCCTTTGACCTGTACCTCCCCGGTGGCCCAGACCTCGACCGGCGCCCGGGAGTCCAGCGCGACGAGACGGCACTCGGTGCCGGGGACCGGCCTGCCGACCGTGCCCGGCCGGTGGTCGCCGCTCTGCTGGCAGTGCGTGAGCGGGGACAGCTCCGTCATGCCGTAGCCCTGGATGACGGGGACGCCGAGCCGCTCCCGTACGGCGCGCACCGCCTCCGGCCGCAGCCTGGAGCCGCCGCAGAGCACGGCGGTCAGCCGGGTACCGCCCGGTGCGGTGCGCGCGGTGCGGGCGAGACGCTCGTCGACGGCGAGTCGGTGCAGCCGGGCGGGCAGGCCGTAGTAGTGGGTCGCCCCCGCCTCGGCGGACGCCTGGAGGGAGGCGAAGGGGTCGGGGTCCGGGCACAGCACCTGGCGGGCGCCGGCGTACACCGCGGAGTTGAGGTGCATGGCGTGGTAGAGCGGCAGATGGTTGAGGGTGACCGAAGCGCGGTCCAGGCGGTGGGCGAGAGCGGTCTGCTTCGCGTTGGCGACCAGGTTGCGGTGGGTGAGCAGGACGCCCTTGGGGCGGCCGGTGGTGCCTCTGGTGAACTGGACACAGGCGATCGACGCCGGGTCGCACAGGCCCCTTCGGGGAGCGTGCGGTGCCGACTCGAGCACCGTGCGCAGCGCGAGGGCGGTGCCCGGGAGCGCCGCGTCTGGTGCGTCGGTCACCACGATCGTGCGGAGCTCGGGCAGCAGGCCGCGCATCCTGGTGAGGAGTTCGGCCGTGTGGGCCGGCACGAACGCCGCCTCCACCCCGGCGGTGGCCAAGACGTGCCGCAGCCCCTCTTCCCCGGCCAGCGGGTTGACCAGGACCGCGGTGGCGCCGCTGCGGACCGTGCCGTAGTACGTGGCGGCGAAGAGCGGGTGGAGGACGCCGGCGACACCGATCCGCGCGCCGGGCCGGCCCCCGTTCTCCCGCTCCAGCCAGGCGGCGACGCGATCGGACAGAGCGTCCAGCTCGCCGAAGCCGAGAGCCGTGTCCGCGCTCCGCACGGCGATGCCGTCGGGGTCCCGCAGGGCCGCCGCGCGCAGCAGGCCGTCCAGCGGAAGGTCCGGACAGGTGAAGTTCGGCACGGCTCGTTCTCCTCCGGCTGGTCGTGCGCGGCTGCGGTTCACCACGCGGCGGGTTACACGCTCGGCCAGGCCGCTTGAGGAATCTTCGAAGAGCACTCGATCTGCGCCACAGACAGTGTCCGTATCCGATGGAACGGAGGGCCGGTCCCATGACCACCGAGATACTCAGCCTCGCCGAGTCCGCCTTCGAGGTGCCCGCCGCGGTGCCCGCGCAGGTGCCCGGCTTCAGTGCCCTGTACGCGCAGGTCCAGCAGTTCTACGCGCACCAGATGCAGCTCTTCGACTCGCACGAGGCCGAACGCTGGGCCGGAACCTTCACCGAGGACGCCGTCTTCGATGTCCCGACGCTGGAGGAACCGGTACGCGGACGCGCCGCACTGGCCTCGAACGTGCGCCGCAACAAGGCTCAGCAGGAGCGCAGCGGGGAACGGCTGCGGCACTGGATCGGGATGCTCGACCTGCGGCCGCGGGCCGACGGGACGCTCCACACACGCTGCTACACGCTGGTGTATGTGACGCCGGGCAACGGCGCGTCGAAGGTGCACCGGGTGTGTGTCATGGAGGACGTGCTCGTCCGCTCGCGCGGCAAGTGGCGCACCCGTTCCCGCGTCGTGAGCCGCGATGACCTCGCCTGAACGGCCGCCGGGGCCAGGAGAGGCGGGCATGAGGGCATACGTGGCCGGGCCGCGCCCGGCGGGAAGTGTCCAGCGGTTGCGCGCCCGGCGGGTCCGCCTGCCGGGCGCCGGGCGGGCGCCGGGGTGCGACCGGGGCGGCGTGCGGGGCGTGCTCGTGGGCGAGGAGAGGGGAAGGGGGGCGCGCGTGAGTGCCGCCTCGTCAGCGGCGTGGCGCCCGGCGCGCGGCCCGAACGCACCGGAGTCCCCCCCCCGGGTAGCGCCGTCGGCCTCGGCCGGCGGTGACCACAACGCCTTGGTGCCCGCGCCGTCGGGCGCGATCGCCCCTGGTCAGCCGCGGGCGGTGGCCGCGAAGCGGGCCGGCGCGGTCCGCCGTACGACACGGCAGGCGCGTCCCAGCAGCCGCGGCAGCTCATGGCCGCGTACGAAGAAGTGGTCCCCGGGGACGGTCCGGACGGCCGTCGGCCCCGTGCTCCAGCGGCGCCAGCCCTCCATCACGGCGGGCTGTGCCACGGGGTCGTCCGCGCCCGCGACGATCAGCAGCGGCACGGACAGCGGCCCGGCCGCGGCCGGTTCACGGGCGGTGGTCCGCAAGTCGTCGGCGAGGGCCAGGTCGTCGCGCAGCACCGGCAGCACGGCCCGGTGCCAGAGTCCTCCGGGCGCCGCCCCCTCGGGCAGGGCGCCGATCTCGTCGAGCAGTCGCAGCAGCCGCTCGTCGGGGGCATCGTGGGCCTCCGAGAGCGGGGAGGGGGCGTCGGGCGGCGGACAGGCGCCGACGGCGAGGAGCGCGGGTCCGGGCAGCCCGGCCCCGTGCAGGGCACGGGTGATGGTGTGGGCGACCAGCGCGCCGAGGCTGTGTCCGTACAGCACGTACGGTCCGGACGGTGCCCGCGTGAATGTGCCCATCGCCTCGGCCAGCAGTGCCTCGCGCCGCACGACCCGGGGCTCGCGGCGCCTGCTTTCACGGCCCGGCAGCGTATGGGGCACCGGCTCCACCGCGCGCCCCAGATCGGCGGGCCAGCCGTGGAAAGATGAGACACCGGCTCCGGCGTGCGCGAAACAGTGGAGTCGTACCGGCTGTTCGTCGGGCATCTGCCGTCCTCCCTCGGTGGGTTCACCGGTGCCGACGCTCGCCGGGCCTCCTCGAGGACCGCTCAAGCTCGGCTCGGCCGGTGTCCTCGGCGGGCCTGCCCGGCGGGGCGCCGGCCCCAGGGCGCGGCGGCGGACCCGGCTTCCCGGTCCGGCCTGATCCGGACGGAAGAAGCCTGAGGGCTGTCCCGTAATCCCTGGCGGACCACGGGAGAGCCGTGAGGGATCGCAGAAGAACAGCATGCGGTCGAACGGCTCGCCGGCCTGCGAGGTCCACTCCGAGAACCCGCATGCAGTTCTTCCGCGCGGCTCAGGGGCCCCTCCGGCGGATCTTCGCGGGTCTGCGAAGATCCGCCGGAGGGGGCCCTAAGCCGCGTAGAGGTCGAAGGTCGAGCTGTGACGCGGTCCGCAGGCCACGTCCAGTGCCGGGTCGACGGTGAGCATCGCCTGGTGCAGGCGCTGCAGCTGGGGCGAGGGTTCCACGCCCAGGTCCTCGATCAGCCGCCTGCGCAGCTTGCGGTAGACGTCCAGCGCGGTGGCCTGCCGCCCCGAGCGGTACAGGGCCACCATCGCCTGTGAGTGCAGCCCCTCGTGCTGGGGGTGGCGGGCTATCAGGTCGGTGAGCTCGGCGAGGAGTTCGCTGTGCCGGCCGAGCCGCAGGTCGGCGTCGATACGGCGCTCCACGGTGACCAGCCGGCTCTCCTCCAGCCGCAGTACCTCGATCTCCAGGATCGGGCCGACGCGTACGTCCACGAGCGCCGGCCCGTTCCACATCGCCAGCGCCTCACGGAACAGGCTCGCCGCCCGCTCGTCCTCGCCCTCCTCGAAGGCGCCCTGGCCCGACGACACGAGCTGCTCGTAGCCGTGTGCGTCGACGCTCTGCGGCGGGATCTGCAGCAGGTAGCCGCCGTGCCGGGTCGCCAGCACCTCCTTGGCGGTGCCGGGCGCGTCGGGTCCCATCGCGGTGCCCAGTCTGCGGCGCAGCTGGAGTATGTATGTCTGCAGGGTGGTCATCGCGCTCTGGGGCAGGTTGGTGCCCCAGAGCTCCTCCATGAGCGTGGGCACGGGCATGACCCGGCCCGGGTAGAAGGCCAGCAGGGCCAGGATCTGGCGCGGCTTGCCGGCGGTCGGAACGATCGACTCTCCGTTGACGTCTGCGTTCAGAGGGCCCAAAACCTGAATCTCCACAGTTTCCTCCCCGTTGCCCGGCCGAGTTCCCCTCGAGCTCGAAGCCGTCGGCGCCCTGCACGCTAACCCCGTTCGCCCCGCGTGCGCCGGGACCTCGACCCGCGCTCGAGCCGCCTTCCAACCAGCAGGCCCTGCCCTGCGGTCACGGCACTCGAGAAGGTCCGCACGCGTACTCGAACCGGGCTCGATGACCGGCCGCCGCCCCCGCACAGCGGCTATCGTCCGGATCTCCCGGCCTGAGACCGTCGACGGAGTCAGCATGGAACTGCGCCTGTTCGTGTTCCACCACGCGGGTGGTTCGCATCTGCCCTACCGGGACTGGCCCGGCCGCTTTCCGGCCGGCTGGGAGGTGCGCCCGGTGGACGCCCCCGGCCGCGGTCTGCTCGCGGAGCGCCCCAGCATCGGCGACGCCGACCGGCTCGTCGACCATTTCCGCCGGGAGCTGGACGCCGGGCTCGAGGGGCGGTACGCCCTGTTCGGCCACAGCATGGGTGGTCTCGTCGCCTACGAGCTCACCCGCCGGCTCCTCGCCGAGGGCCGGACCCCGCCCGTCTGGCTGGGGCTGTCGGCCCGCGGAACCCCCCGCCCCGGCGGCGACGGCACCCGCCGGCATCTGCTCCGCGACACCGAACTGCGGCGCGAGCTCGCCGCGATGGGCGGCACGCCCGCCGCCGCCCTGGAGGACCCGGAGCTGTGGAGGCTGTTCGGGCCCGCCATCCGTGCTGATCTGCGGCTGGTGGAGACCTGGCGCCCCGCGCCCGACCCGGTGCCCCTGCCCGTGCCGCTGTCGGTGTTCGGCGGCACCGGCGACACGGTGGCCCCGCCCGCACGGCTCGCCGGATGGGCCGACCGGGCGGAGCACTTCCTCGGCATGCACCTGTTCGAGGGCGGGCACTTCTACTTCCAGCCCGACCCCACCGCGCTCACCGGGCGGATCACCGAGGACATCCGCCGTGCGCTCGCCCTCGCCGCATCCGCCCGCGCGGTGCCGCGGTGAGCGCGGGCGCCCTGGGCCGGCCCTCTCCGGCGGACAGGGCCCGGTGCCCGGGACGCCGGCGGGGGGGGGGGGGGGGGGGGGGGGGGGCCGGGGGCCCCCCCCCCCCCCCCCCCCCCCCCCCCGCCGATGCCGGGGCCAGGCGGTCCAGGACCGTACGGAGCACCTCGTCCTGTGCGTCGACG
This sequence comes from Streptomyces sp. NPDC102274, assembly GCF_044766385.1. Taxonomy (NCBI): domain Bacteria; kingdom Bacillati; phylum Actinomycetota; class Actinomycetes; order Kitasatosporales; family Streptomycetaceae; genus Streptomyces; species Streptomyces sp. NPDC102274. Next base: position 40,994 of record NZ_JBIWLW010000036.1, read on the forward strand.
AGGAAGAAGTGGCCGCCGGGCAGCACGTGGAGGCCGAAGCCGCCCAGGGTGAGGTCCGCCCATGCCTCGACCGCCTCCACCGGGGCCTTGCGGTCGGTGTCGCCGGTGAACGCGGTGACGGGGCAGGTGAGCGGTGCGCCCGGCCGGTAGCGGTAGCGGCGCACCGCCGCGTAGTCCGCGCGCAGCGCCGGCAGGATCATGTCCCGCATCTCCGCGTCGTCGAGGAGGGCGCCGTGGGTGCCGTCCAGCGAGCGGATCTCGGTGATGACTTCGTCGTCGGTGGCGGGCTGCCACTCGTCGCCGCGGTCGAGCAGGGGCGAGCGGCGGCCGGACACGAAGAGCCGGGTGGGTCCGTTGCCCTCGGCCTCCAGCCGGCGGGCGACCTCGAATCCGACGATGGCTCCCATGCTGTGCCCGAACAGGGCGTACGGCCGGTCCGTGACGGTGCGCAGTTCCTCGGCGATCCGGTCGGCGATCAGGCCGATGTCGGCGACGGGCGCTTCGTTGCGCCGGTCCTGCCGGCCGGGGTACTGCACCGCCATCACCTCGACCTTCGGCGACAGGGCCCTGGCCACGGGGAGGTAGAAGCTGGCGGAGCCGCCCGCGTGCGGCAGGCAGACCAGCCGCACCGGCGCCTCGGGGGCCGGCTGGAAGCTTCTGAACCACAGGCCGGCGCCGGGCTTTCCCGTCATGACGTCTCCTAGCTGTTTTCGAGGGGAACCGCGGGCCCTTGCCGTGCGGATGCGGTCCGTTTCACGAGCAGAGGCCCCGCCAGGACGGTCCGCCGCACACCCCCGGCACACCCCTGTGGGGGGGCTCTCCGGGCCCACCGCGCGTACTGCGGCCGCCCGGGGGAATCGCGACGGTCGTGTCGTTCGTGCGGGACGGCGCGGGCGAGGGGTACGTGTCCGGTACCGGAGGCCGTGTCTGCCGCGTCGACCCGCCGCAACCGCTCCTGGACACACCCTTCACCCCCGCGCTCGAATCCCGCTCGAGGAATTGCGGGGGCCGCGTCGACATCAATTGACTTCGGCTTGCTCAGGCGTTCGAATCGCGGTGCGACGCAAGGGCCCATGAAGGGGGAACGCACGTGTCCACCGTGCTCAGCAAAACGGTCCGCGGCAGCGGGGCCGGCTCACTCAAGGAAATACCCGCCCTTGGTTCCGGGAGGGGACTCGGCAGCATCCGTGCTTTCCGGCGCGACCAGATCGGTTTCCTGCGGGGCGGCCTCGAACAGCACGGGGACATTTACCGTTTCCGTCTTTTCAATATGCGTATGGTGATGCTCAATCACCCGGATTACATTCGGCATGTGCTGGTCGACAAGAGCGAGCAGTACGACAAGAACGCGGCCGTCTTCAAGATCGCCCGCCCGGTGCTGCGCGACGGTCTGATCGCCACGCCCGACATGGAACTGTGGCGTCGCCAGCGGCGCATGATGGCGCCGTACTTCACGCCGCGCACCGTGAGCAATTTCGCCCGCAACATGACGGACGAGACGACGAGCATGCTGGGGCGCTGGGAGGAGCGTTCCGATCCGGCCGCCGCGCTGGACGTGACCGACGAGTTCGGCCAGCTCGCCCTGCGCATCGTCAGCAAGTCGCTGTTCAACGCCGAAGTCGGGGACGCGGCCCAGGCGTTCGAGCGGGCCTTCCAGCTCGCCAACACGGTTCTGGGGGACTTCTTCAGCTTCCCGTTCCCGCCGCTGGGCTTCCCCACCCCCAGCCATGTGCGGCTGCGCCGGGCGATCGACCGCATGGACCAGTTCGTCTCCGGGTTCATCAACAAGCGGCTCACGCAGGGCGTCGAGGCCGGTGAAGAGCCGGATCTGCTGTCGCTGTTCCTCAACGCCGTGGACGAGAGGGACGGCAAGGGCATGGACCTGGAGCAGCTGCACCACGAGGTGCTCAACATCTGCGTCGGCGCGTACGAGACGACCACGAACACCCTCGCGTGGGCCTTCTATCTGCTGGCGCGGCACCCGGAGGTGGAGCGGAAGCTGCACGCGGAGGTCGACGGGGTGCTCGGCGAGCGTACGGCGCCGGCGTTCGAGGACCTGCCGGAGCTGACGTACACCCGGATGATCGTCGACGAGGTGCTGCGCATCTACTCCCCCGCCTACCAGTTGATGCGGCGCGCCCGCGAGGACGACGTCATCGACGGCTACCGGGTGCCGGCCGGCACCCAGGTGCTCGTCAACAGCTATCTGCTGCACCGCCATCCGGACTTCTGGCAGGACCCGGAGCGGTTCGACCCGGAGCGGTTCAGCGCCGAGGAGATCGCCAAGCGCCCCCGGCACGCCTATGTCCCGTTCGGCAGCGGCCCCCGGGTGTGCCTGGGCAAGCACTTCGCGCTGACCGAGATCTGCCTCGCCATGGCGACCATCGCTCGCCGTTACCGGCTGGTGTCGCCCCCGGGGGCGCCCGAGGTGCTTCCCGACGCCCTGATCACCCTGCATCCCAAGGGCGGCGTCCACCTGCGGCTGGAGCGCCGCTGATGGGTACGCGGACCGCGCACACGCCGGGCGGTGCCGATCCGCTGCCCGTGCCGGAGATCTTCTGTCCCTTCCCGTACCGGGTGAATCCCCACGCGGACCGGGCGCGGGCGCAGCTCGCCCAGTGGGTGCGCCGCACGGGTCTGGTGCACCGGGAGTTGGCGGCGAGGCGTTTCGACCGGGCGGACTTCGGCTGGTTCGTCTCGGTCGTCCATCCGGGCGCGGAGGGGCGCCGGCTGGAGCTGATGGCCGACTGGTTCGCCTGGCTGTTCCTCGTCGACGACCAGTTGGACGACGGCGGCGCCGGGCGTGACCAGGAGGGACTGGGGCACCTGGTCGACGGCGTGCGGGGCGTGCTGGAGGCGGCGGACTTCGGTGCGGGCGTCCGGCACGACCGGGGCGTGCCGCTGGTGGTGTCGTCGCTGGCCGACCTGTGGTGCAGGACCGCCCCGCAGGCGTCCGTGCGGTGGCGGCGCAGGTTCGTGCGGCACCTGTGGGACTGCCTGGTCGCGGCGACGGTGTGGGAGGCCGGCAACCGGGTCCGGGGCGTCGTCCCGGACGAGGCGGCATACATCGAGCAGCGGCGGCACACCGGCGCCATCTACGTGTGCATGGACCTGATCGAGATCGTCGAGGGCATCGACGTTCCCGGGGACCTCTACGGCAGCGCGGAGTTCACGGCCGCTCTGGACGCCGCCTGCGATGTGGTGTGCTGGACCAACGACGTCTACTCGCTGGACAAGGAACGCGCACTGGGCGAGGTGCACAATCTCGCCTATCTCGTGCAGTACCACCGGGGGCTGGACCGGGAGCGGGCGCTGGAGGAGGTGTGCGCCGCGATCTCGGCGCGGACCGAGCGCTTCCTGGCCGCCGAGAAGGAGCTGCTGGCCGCCCGTCCCGGTGACGCGGCGTCGCTGGTGCCCTATGCCGCGGGCATGCGGACCTGGATCCGCGGCAACCTCGACTGGTCGCGGCGGACCAAGCGCTACCAGGACCCGGCGGCAGGCGCCGCGGACCGTCCCGTCGAGTATGTGGAGCCGTGCCTGATGGGGGTGGCGCGATGACCCTGGCGCTGGCTCCCGACACGAGGGAGGCGTGGGATCTGCTGCGCCGGTACCGGCAGCTCACCGGGCCGCGGGTCCGGCTCGCCGTGGAGAGGCTGGCCGAGCCCGTGCGGACGGCCGCCCTCTTCCACTTCGGCTGGTGCGACGAGAACGGCCGCCCCGCGGACGACGGTTGGGGCAAGGGCGTGCGCGGTGCGCTGGTGCTGGCCGCCGCGCAGGCCGTGGGCGGTCCGGCCGATCAGGCACTGAGCGGCGCCGCGGCGGTGGAGCTGGTGCACAACTTCTCGTTGCTGCACGACGACGTGATGGACGGTGACCGCATGCGCCGCGGACGGCGCACCGCCTGGAGTGTGTTCGGCCAGGCGCAGGCCGTGCTCGCCGGGGACGCGCTGCTGGCGCTCGCGCTCGACACGCTGGCCACCGCACCGGCGCCGCCCGTGAACCCCGCCGCGACGCAGGAACTGTGCCGGGTGCTGCTGGAGCTGGTCGCGGGCCAGGGCCACGACCTTGCGTTCGAGCAGCGCGGGCGGGTGAGCCTGGAGGAGTGCCTGGCCATGGCGGCCGGCAAGACGGCATCACTGCTCGCCGGGGCCTGCGCGCTGGGCGCGCTGTCGGCGGGGGCGGCGCCGCACCAGGTCGCCGGAGTACGCGGGTTCGGGCACCACCTGGGACTGGTGTTCCAGCTCGTCGACGACCTGCTGGGGATCTGGGGGGACAGCCGGAGCACCGGCAAGGTGACGGGCGGGGACCTGCGGCGGCGCAAGAAGTCCCTGCCGGTGGTGGCCGCGCTGAACAGCGGGAGCGAGGCGGGACGGCGCCTCGCGGACCTGTACGGCGGTGCCGGGCCGCTGGACGACGACCAGGTGGCCCGAGCGGCCCTGCTGGTCGAGGAGGCCGGGGGCCGGGACTGGGCCGAGAGGGAGGCGGCACGTCGCTGGGAGCAAGCGGTGGAGCAGCTGTCGCACGCCGGACTGGGACCGGAGGCGGCCCGCGGGCTGCTCGCGCTGGCCGGGCTCGTCACCCGCCGCGATCGCTGACGCGCGCGGGCCCGGCGGCCGAGGCGCGCCGGGCCCTCGTGCGGGCACATCGTGTGGAGCGTGCCGCGGCACGCTCACGAAAAGAGCGCAGGAGAGGGCGAGGACAAGCACATGAGTCGTATCGCGGTGAACAACGACGAAGGGCGCTCCGGGGCCGCGGCTGCCGGGGAAGTCACCGGCGTCGTGCGGGAGTTGGCCGCCGGTGTGCTGGGCGTGGCGCCGGAGTCGGTGGATGTGCGGCGGCCGTTGCGGGAGCTGGGGATGGACTCCACGCGGATCATGGATCTGGCGGCGGAGCTGTCCCGGCGGCTGACGCGGGCCGTTCCGGCCCGGGTGGGGTGTCAGCATCCCTCGGTCGCGGCGCTCTCCGCCTTCCTGACGGACGGGGACTCCTCCGCGCCCACAGGCGAGGGCTCCGCCCCGGCGGACGGTGCCGCATCGCGCGGGGGCGCGGAGCCGGTCGCCGTCGTCGGCATGGGGTGCCGTCTTCCCGATGGCGCCGACGTCTTCGAGGTACTGGGGGAAGGGCTGTCGGGCCGCGCCGACGACGTCGGCGGACCGTTCTGGAACGGTCCGGGCGCCGGCTCGCCGGGCGGGCCCGTCGTGGAATCGGCGCGGAGCGCCCTGGCGCACGCGCGCGTCACCGTCGCGGACCTCGCGGACGCGCGCGTCGGAGTCTTCGTCGGCGCCCGGCCGACCACGGCTTCGCCCGTGCCGGGCGCGGCGGGAGAGGCCGCGCCGCACCGCGATTCGCCCGACGCACCAAACGCCCCGGAGTCACCGGATGGTTCCGTGGGGGCCGTGCGGCTCGCGGACGCGCTCGGGATCCCCCGTCCGGCGCTGTCCATGGCCGCGGGGGGCGACTCCTCGCTCGCCGCCGTCGATCTGGCCGTTCAAAGCCTGCGCGACGGTTCGTGCGGCATCGCGCTGGCCGGTGGTACGGCCGGCCTGCCGCCGGGCGGCCCGATGCGGAACGGCGGCCACGAACGGGCGGCCGGCGGGGTGGTCGTGCTGCGCCGGATCTCCGACGCGCTCGCCGACGGCGACCGTGTCCACGCCGTGATCCACGCAAGTGCCGTCGACGGCCGCACCGCGCGCCTGCGGGGACGGCCGGATCCGGCGCGGGCCGCACGGCACACCGCCGGCGTCGCACTCCCCGAGGTCCCCTGCCCCGACGTGCCCGACACCGGCTGCCCGCCGGACGGGGCGAAGCGCGGCGGGCCCGCCCCGGCGGAGCGGGCGCCCGGCGTCATCGGGCTGCTGCGGGCCGTCGTCGACCTGTGCCTCGGCGGGCCCGCGGCGGGCCGGAGTCCGGCACTCCCCCCTCTCCCCGCCGGCACCGGGGCGGCAGACGCGTCCGCCGCCCCGGGAGGCCACTGGCCGGGCGGGCGCCTGTACCTGGGCGTGCGCGGCCACGGCAACACCCTCAGCCATGTCTCGCTGGAGTCGGCCGCGCCCCGGCAGCGGCTCGTCGTGCCCGTCGCCGCCGCGAACGACGCCGCGCTGCGGCGGTCCGTGCGCGAGGCCGTCGCGCGGCTGGACGCCGGACACATGCCGGACGGGGCGCTTGCCATGCCCGGCGCGGGAGCCCACCGGGTGGTCGCCGCCGGGGACCGGCCGGGCCGGGTACGGGACGAACTGCTCGTACGCCTGAACGACCGGACACCGCCCCCGGCCGGGGGACGTCCCGCGTTGGCCTTCCTGTTCTCGGGCGGGGGGCCGCAGTGGATCGGCACGGGCCGCGCGCTGCTCGCCGAGCCCGCCTTCCGCGCCACGCTGGCCGAGTGCGACCGCGCCGTACGGGCCGTCACCGGCTGGTCGGTGATCGAGGAACTCCTCGCCGACGACGGGCAGAGCCTCGTGCGCACCGACGTCCTGCAGCCCGTCCTGTTCTCTGTGCAGACCGCCCTGGCCCGCACGCTGCGCGCCTGGGGCGTGGAGAGCGACATCGTGCTCGGAGCGAGCATCGGGGAGGCCGCCGCGGCGGTCGCCGCGGGGGCGCTGTCCCTGGAGGAGGGCGCGCGGCTCATCGCCACCTGGTCCGCCCTCGTCGCCGAACGGGCCTCGGGGCACGGCACGCTGACGGTGTGCGACCTGCCGCTGGCGGAGGCCGAACGGTTCAGCGCCCGCAGCGGCGGGCGGGTGTTCGTCGCCAGTCACCTGGCCCCCGGCCAGGTGTGTCTGTCCGGGACGGTGGACGACATGGCCGAGGCCGAGCGCGAGCTGGCCGGCCGGGGCGTCGCCACCCTGCGCACTCCCGTCGACTACGCGGGCCACAGCACACTGCTGGCGGACATGGCCCCCGAGCTGGTCCGCCGTCTCGGCACGCTGGACACCCGGCGCACCCGCGTGCCGTACTGGTCGACGGTGACCCACGGGTTCGCCGACGGCAGGGCACTCGACGCGTCGTACTGGGTGCGCAACATGTGCGAGCCGACCCTGATGGAGGAAGCGGTGCACCGGCTCGCCGAGGAGCAGGCGGTGCGGATCGTCGAGATCTCCCCGCACCCGGTCGCGCTGTTCTCCGTCCGGCAGACACTCGCCGCGCGTGGCGACACCCGGTCCGCCGCGCTGGCGACGGGGCATCGGGACGTGCCCCCGCGGCAGGGCCTCGAGGACCTCGTGGCACAGCTGTGGTGCGACGGCATCGACGTGGACTGGCCCGCAGTCCGCGCGGCGGCACCCGACACGCCCGACACGCCCGACACGCCCGACGCGCCCGACGCGCCCGAGGCGTGCGGGGCGCCCGAGGCGTGCGGGGCCGGTGCGGCGCTCCCGCGTCCGCGTGCCGCGGCCCTCGGGTCAAGGTGAGCGCCCTCCCCCGGGGCGGGGGCCCGGATCGTCGCGTCCGCCGGCGCCGCGGCGGGCGGCGAGTCGGTGGCGGTGATCCCGCACCCCGCGCGGAGTGTGCCGGGGGCCCGCCCCAACCCGGCCCGGCCCAACCCGGCCCGGCAGGACTTCACCCGCCCGGGTGACATGCGTGCCGCTGAACCACCGCGTCCGCCGCACTACCCCGTGATCACTACGAGGTAAGTACTTCACCAGGAGTGATCTGGATGCGCAAACTCGTCCACTGCATCGGAGCCTTTGTCGACGGCTGCATCGCCGGTCCGCGCGGAGAGTCCGATTTCTACCCCGTGGGCGACCAGACACAGGCCGACGCCTACGCGGCCCGGGTCAACGCCTGTTATCCCGAGACCGTCCCCACCTGACTGCGGCCCCGCGTCGGCCTCACCGACACTCCCGGCCGGCGGTTCGACACCGTGGTGATGGGGCACGGCACGTACCGCCCCGCCCTCGACGAGGGCAGCCCGAGCCCGTACGCGCACCTGCGGCAGTACGTGGTGTCCAGCACGATCAGGGACGCCGGTCCCGCGGTGACCGTCGTCGGCGACGACCCGTGCGCGTGGATGCGCGACCTCAAGCGCCAAGAGGACAAGGACATCTGGCTCTGCGGCGGCGGCAGGCCGGCGGGCACGCTCCTGCCCGAACTCGACGAGCTGATCCTCAAGACCTGTCCGGTCACCGCCAAAACCGGGGCGCCGATATTCCACGGCGACTTCAACCCGACCCGGCCGGCCGTCACCGACCGCAAGCCGTTCCCCAACAACGTCACCATCACCTGGCTCACGGCACAGCACCGACCGGGCCCGCCGCGGCGGGGCGGGGCGGGGCCTCGGGGATCCCCCGCGCCCCGCCGCGGGCGGCGAAAGGGCTTCCCGGGGAACGGCACGGGAATGGGCGGGGGCGACACAAGCGCCCCGGCCCGATCGGGTCTCGATCGGGCCGGGGCGGCCCGGTGGGGGGGAACAGGGCGGGTACGGGCCCTTCAGCCGGTCTTGCGGCGGAAGAACCGCTTCTGGCCGGCCGGGCCGCTCATGTTCTTCACCTTCACACGGCCCTTCTCGTGGGCCTCCTGCGCCCTCGACGCCCGGCTATTGCGCTCAAGCGCCTCCTTGAAACGGCGCCTGGCGTCGTCCACTGCGGCATTTCGCTCCGGCGTATCGGACATGCATGCCTCCTGAGCAATCGGCAACAGACCCGCAGTGGCACAAGAACCCGCACACCAGGACGTCCACCCGGGTGCCGGTCCAGGCTCCGACCGGCCTACCGATCACACCGGCTTCCGCTTGAGGGGCGGTCGACTTCCGCTGCAGCTCCGCCCTTCGCTGCGCCGCGTCATCCGCGAGCACATCTGGGCGAGCCGGCTCGCCGGTGCGTACGCCATGGTGGGACCCAACGCCCTCGCCCTGTACGAAGCCCTCATCACCCTGGCCGAACAGGGCGGGTTCAAAGCGCCGCAGGCCTATCGCGCGGTGGGGACGCTGGTGAACCACGCCCTCGGTTCCGCCGCCGACGAGGTGAAATGGCTGACACGGATGCGTGAGGAGGAACTGGGTTACGACGACGTCAAGTCGCTGTGGCTGCCACCGATGCTGGACGCCCTCGGCGACCGGTATCCGCGCATGCGCGCGAACCTCGAAGCCGGTGAGTCCCGGGACTGGGACGACCATTTCTCCTTCGGCCTCAGCTGCCTGGTGAGCGGCATGCGCGCGAAGAGCGGGCAGCCGGCCGTGAACGGCTGACCCGGGCGCGGACGGAACACCCGCGGAGAAACCAGGAGAACCGCCCCCCAAAGCCCCATCACGTCACGCGATGCGGCTCCGTCGCATTCACGGAGAACAAGTGAGGGAGCCGAGCCGGACAACGGATGACGGATGTGAACAGGCCCGGCAACGAAGACCGCTCGCGCCGGGCGACGGCAGCCGTGCCGCAACCCGGCGGCGCAACGCCAAACGTGAGCGGGCAGCAGACCGAGCCGACCACGATCGAGCCATGGCCTGCCCTTTCCCCGGCAGCGTCTCCAGCCCGCAGAAGTACCGGCAGCTCCCAAACGAGGGCAGGGACACCATCGGCGAGCTCCCCCGCCCACCGGGACGACCCCGGCCTCTCCCGGCCCGGCCCCGCGAACGCCCGGCACGAGCTACACACACGAAGGCGGGTTCGCCGACGGAACCAAGACCTTCGGCTCCGAGTTCTCCGGAATACCGCCGCGCGAAGCCCAGCCGATGGACCCGTAGCAGCACCCGGTCCCGGAAACCCCGCGGGAGGCGCTGAAGCGGGCCGGGACACTCCCCGACGTCCCGGCCGGGAGCCGTACCGGTATCCACCCCGGCGCCATGCGCTCCGACGACACCGACGACCAGAGGGACTTCACCCACCCGGACGGCTACCAGGGCACCGGCGTCCCCAGCAGCGTCATCTCCCGTCGCGTCTCCTGCGCGCCGGCCCCCAGGCCCGCCGTCACCATCGACACCACCGGCTCCCCCTCTCTCCCCTCCTCACCCTGCATCACGCCGTCGCCGCGCCGCGCGCCGGGGAGCACGAAACGGCCCTGCCGGGCGGCATCACCGTCATGTCCCCACACCCGCACCGATCGTGGAATCCAGCCGGCTCAAGAACAAGGCGGCAGACGGGAGTAGCAACAACCCCTCCGACGACGCGGAAGGCGCCGGGCTCGTCCGAGAACACAGGCATCCTCATCCTGAAACGCCTGCCGGCCACCCGGCGCAACGGAGACGAGATCCTCACCGTCATCAAGGACTCCACCATCAACCAGGACAGCCGCAACCAGGGCCTCACCACACCCAACAGCCCCTCCCGGACAGGCAGAACCACCGAGGGCCAGACCAGGCCAGGCACGGCGCAGAGCGCAGAGCGCAGAGCGCAGGGCCCGCCGGCCCGGAGCCGTCCCCGGGAAGGGACAGGCGAGGACCGCGTGTTCAGGCCGCACGCGGGCCAATGTCCGGACACGCGGCACACCCCACCAGCCACCCCGGCACGGCCCGTTCAACGGACGGGGACACGGTCCGCGTCACCGATGGCGGGGGCACGGTCCGCGTCACCGATGGCGGGGGCACGGTCCGCGTCACCGATGGCGGGGGCGTCCTCGGGCGGGCCGGTACGGTACCGGGCGAGGTCCGTGGCGGGCACGAGGACCGGCAGCAGCTGGTCCCACACTCCCGCGGTACCGCGGCCGGGATCAAGGTGCGGTGATCCGGTCACGGCAAGGACCGCGATGCCGCAGACCGCGGCGCAGACCAGCGTCTGAAGACCCTCCCGCGGCTGCCCCTCGCGCAGCAGACCCTGGGTGCGGGCCCGTGCGAGCAGGTCCAGCGCCTCCGCGGTCCACGACTGGTGGAAGTCCCCGGCGGAGGGACGGCCTCCGGCACACTCGACGGCGATCCGGAAACTGGCGCGCAGCACCGGGTCCTGCCGCAGCGCGCGGGCCAGCAGATGGGTCAGATCGATCAGGGACTGCACCGGCGGGGCGTTCTGCCGCCGCTGGGCCCCGGCGAAGTCGCGCAGGAGCGCCTGGGCGCATTCCTCGACGGCGTCGAGGAGACCGTCCTTGGAGGCGAAGTGGAAGTACAGCGCCCCCTTGGTCACCCCCGCCGAGGCCGCGATCTGCTCCAGCGTCGCTTCGGCGTAGCCCTTGCGGTCGAACATTTCCGCGCCCGCGCGGACAAGGCCGCGGCGGGTCCGTACCGACCTGGTCTGCATAACAGCTGCCTCCCCCTCCCCCTCCGGTTCCAGGGCGATATGACACCCGGTCAGCCGACGCGGCTGAGGCGCTCTCCCCCGGCCCGCGCGGGTTCCGGCGCCAGTTCCGGCCCGGACGTCAGGACCGAGCGCTGCAGCCGGCGCAGCCCCGCGGAGGGCTCCAGGCCCAGCTCCCGGACGAGGGCCGTACGCAGCCGCTGATAGACACCGAGTGCCTCGCTGCGGCGGCCGGAACGGTGCAGGGCGACCATGAGCTGGCCGTGCAGCGTCTCGTGGGTACGGTGACGCTGCACAAGCACAGTGAGCTCACCGAGGAGTTCACGGTGCCGCCCAAGGCGCAGATCGGCCTCGATACGCTGATCCAGAGCACAAAGACGGGACTCCTCCAGACGGCGGACCTCCATCTGCACCTGCACTCCGGCCTGGACATCGGCCAGGGCACTGCCGCGCCACAGCCCAAGAGCCTCACGGAGCCGGCGCGCGGCGCCCGGAAAGTCACCGGCGTCCATGGCACGGTATCCGCTACCGGCCAGCCGCTCGAACTCACGGGCGTCACGGACACCGCCACAGGTATGCAGGATGTAGCCGCCCGGCGAGGTAGCCAGAACATCCTTGGCGGTACGCCCCGCGGCACCCTCCGGATCACCACGCAGAGCAACCGATATCAGCTCACGCAACTGCAGCACATAGGTCTGCAGAGTGGTACGCGCACTGCGCGGCGGACACTCCCCCCACAACTCCTCGATGAGCACCCCCACCGGCACGACCTGATCGGCCCGCAAAGACAGCACAGCCAGCACCTGACGCGGCTTCGGCGCCGTCGGCGTGATGGATGCCCCGTTCTCCCGGACAGCCAGCGCCCCCAGTACATCGATATCCATACGATCTCCCCTGTTGATACGCGGTCGCCCGATCGTGGCCCTCAGCAGGAACAGCAACTCGACGCCACCATGAAAAAACAGGCCGGACGGTTTGTCAATACCAAACCAGTCATGCGGTTTTAAACGCCTACCCCCCACCCCACATCCAGGACAACACCCCACAAAACAGGGATACAACAGAGAACGACACCCTCCGGACCACCAGACCGGGAGGACACCGCACACCCTAAACAGGGAAACAAAGAGACCCTACGGTCTGTTTACGGGGTGGAGATACGCCACCCCCCACCCTCCCAACCCCCATGAAACCGGCCCCACGCGACCAGGAGGACGGAGAAAGACCCCGTGCACCGGGACCCAGAAGGCCGGGACCGGCGGGTTTTTCCCGCGCCCCGCCGGCCGGGACGGCAGGAGCCCCCAAAAGCGGCCGGGCAGCCACCCGGGGCCGGGGACACGGGATACGGGATACGGGATACGCCGCACCAGGCCGAGCGGGACCGACGGACAGGGAGATGCCCACGGCCGCGCCCGCACTGCCGCAGCGGCGACGGCAGGCCTCGAGACGCCCGGCGCCGGCGCCCGGGAACGGCCACAAACACCGCGCGGCCGCGGGAAACGGCGGCCGATATCACCAAAGAGAGGGCGACCCTACCGACCGGGATCAGTAAGACACCACCACCCACCCCCCTGGACACGCCCCACCCACATACCGGAACCCGACACCCCCACCCGGCATCCAGGTCTCCCGGAGCCGACGACGAACACGGCAGCAATCCGGCACTTCCCACACGCCTCGACCACTGCCCGGCACCACACAGCCCACCCCCACCCCCTCACGGCCGCCGCCGCACAGCGCGAAACCCGCCCCCACACGACACCCCCGGCAACGCAGCTCATCAAAACGATGCCTTCGTAACGTGGATGCCGGCATCTGGTGCCGTAGGTGAGGCCGGGAACAGGAGCTCGTTAGCGGAGGCCGTTGGTGATCGAGATCAGCAAGGTGGCCGCCTTCCTCCGCCAGGACATCGGCAAGGACGAACACCACGGGCGGGGCCTGACCCCGGCCGGCAAGACCGTCTTCGACAAGCGGCTGCCCAACAGCGAGCCCAAGCTGCGGGCACTGTTCGACAAGCTGAGCGCGAAGTACGGCACCGTGCTGGTGATCGTCGACCAGCCCGCCAACATCGGCGCTCTGCCGCTGGCCGTCGCCCCCGACGCGGGCTGCCTGGTCGCCTACCTGCCCGCCTGACCATGCGCCGCATCGCCGACCTTTACCCCGGCGAGGCCAAGACCGACGCCCGTGACGCGTTCATCATCGCCGCCCCCCCCCGCAGACCGGACAGCTCTCCACCGAACCCAGCAAAAAACAGCACAGACGGTTTGTCAACGAGACGCCACCCACACCACCCCAAACCACCCCCCACCGAGCCTCCAGAACCCCACCAGACCTTCAACAAACCCCACAGAAGCACAACCCGCACGGGCGGAGAGGGCCGCGGCCGCGGCCGACGACGGGCTGTTCGTGGCCGTCGACGAGACCGGCTCCCTGGGCCGGTACCGCCGGGACCGCACCCCTGGACGGCATCCCCGACACCGCACACGTGCACGCCGTCTATGTCGCCCCGGCGCACCGCGGTCCGGACGGTCCGGCACAGACGCTGATGGAAGCGGCAGTCGACTTCGCACGCGAGCACACCGATTGCGCCTGGCTCACCCTGGGGGTGCGCGCGAGGACAATCACCGCGCCATGGCCTTTTACCGACGCATCGGGTTCCACGACCTCGGGAAGACCGTCCCGTACCCGCTGGACTCCACCAAGGTCTTGCGCATTCTGGGCTGCCCCGACTTCCGTGTCTCCCGGGTTCCTGACATAGCGCCGACTTCTGACATCAACACCGGTTTCCCGGTCCGTTCCTACTCGGACCCCCGCGACGGCCGAGGGATGGAAAATCCTGCTCCGGTACGCGACTTGGCACCTCCTGCGCCAACTACGCCGTCGTAGCCGCGGCAAGGACATCACGCACTACCAGCTCACGGTCGCGCGACAACATCTGCGGGCGGCGGTCTATCTCCTGAACTGGCTCGAGGGTCAGAACCTGACCCTCGCCTCCTGCCGACAGACCGACCTCGAACGCTGGATGACCAGCGACGACGTCCGGCTTCGCCAGGAGGCGGGCACTTCGTGCGCTGGACCCTCGGCCAAAAGATCACCCGTGATCTCAGCTTCCCAGCCGTCAGATGGAACGGCCCCTCGCAGCCGATGGACGACGAAGCCCCCTGGGCCACCGCCCGCCGCCTGCCGCCTGCCGCCTGCCGCCTGCCGCCTGCCGCACGACAACACCCTCACGCCTCGCCGGACTGCTGTTGCTCCTCATCTATGCCCAGTGGCCCGCAGCGATCTCCCGGCTGTCCGTCGACCATATCGAGGAGGCGGACGGAGCGGTCCGCATTCGCCTCGGCACCGTCCCAGTCGAGCTTCCCGTACTCGTCGCTGAACTGGCGCTCCAACAGGCCAAGGTTCGCCGCAGCCATGCCGTCCTCGGCCGCACAGACTCACCCTGGCTCTTCCCCCGCGGCCAGCCCGGCCGCCCGATCAGCGCTTGGAAGCCGAAGGCCGCTTGCACGTCCGGTGAACTGCGAAAACCCTCACCAAGTTCGATCCGCGTTCGACCTCGGACCATAAACGACAAGCTGACCGGGACCGACGCCCCCGACCGCAGCCGCCGTCCGACCGTCCGTGTGTCCCGGTGCTGTGGCTACGCTTCCGTGTGTCCGCGTGGCTGCTGCTCGTCGACAGAGGTCTTCTGCTCCCGGTAGTCGCGCGGCGGCAGGCCGTACGCTGTGCGGAAGGCGCGTGTGAACGCCGCATGGTGGGTGAAGCCCCAGCGTGTGCCGATCCGATGGACAGGTACGGCGCGCATCGCGGGGTCGGCCAGATCACGGCGGGCGCCCTCCAGACGACGCCGGCGGACCCAGTCGGCGACGGTCGTCTCCTGCGTCTGGAACAGCCGGTGGAGATGGCCGACCGACACCTGATGCGCCTCGGCGATCTTCCTCGGTGTGAGATCCGGATCGTGCAAGTGCCGCTGTGCGTATGCCTGGACACGCAGGACCAGGGTGCGTTGACGCGACTCGGACGGCACACGGTCGTCGGCGTCGAGATGGTGGGCCAGTGTCGCGTTGAAGAGGTCGGTCAGGACTGTTTCCAGCCGGGGCCCGTCGGTGGGCCGGAAGGAGGCGGTCTCACGCACCACCCGGGTGAGAAAGCCCGCCAGCAGGGCCCCGATCCCTCCTGCCCCGGCAGCCGCCGGGTCAACAGACGAGCGGTCCGGTCCACGGGCAGCGGCACCAGCGCCTTGGGAACCTCAAGCCCCACCGCGTACATCGCGCCGTCCGGCTCACGTCCGGCAGTGCTCGGCCTGCCGTCGGCGATCGGACGCGCCGGGGCCGGGGTGAGCCGGTGTTCAGGGGGCGCGGAGGCCCGAAAGTCGTAAGGGCGCGAGGTGTCGATCACATACATGTCGTACGCCCCATGCGCGGCTTCCTGGTCCCCCTGGGCGATCTCCAGCGTTCCACGGAGCGGGAGCGAGAGGTGGTAGAACTCCGGGTCGAACTCCCGGATCATCCTCATGCTCCGCCGCAGACGCAACGGCGCCGACACGGTGACCGGCCACACGACCGCGGCGCCAAGCCTGATGACCCGTATTTCCGCCCGTAACTCAGCGTCGGAATCACAGCTTAGTTCGTGCGGGCACACCGTCTTCGCCAGGCACTCCCGCAGATAGTCGAACCGCTCCGCCGCAGGCACGTCCTCAGTACGAAGAGTTGACTCGATCATCCATTCCCCCGGTGCATGGTGCGGATCAAGGCCCGGAGAGAGAACTCCCGGCACGCCACCATCATTCCGGCAGCAGCATGACCACGACAGGCGAACCGTGGGCCAGGATCCGTCGCGCGCGGCGTGAAGTCCGCCGAGTGTGGTCCTTGGGGTCTTGGAAGTACATGAGGTGACCCCCCAGCGTTATCGAGGGTTCAGTTCGAGAATCGGTATGTTGTCGCTGGTTGGGACCTTCATGAGATCGATGTGACGTGGCTGCGGTGTCAGTGCAGCCTCGTATGTTGGCCCGATGATTCAGAAGGTGGTCGACAAGCGGGCCGTCGAAGCGGCAGTGAACGATGCCGAACAGGCGATAGCCGAGTTCGATGGGACCTGCCGGTGGCTGGCTGCTGCCCGGCAGGGACCGATGGAGCCTCTTGCGACCGAGGTCTGGGTGTTCGACAAGGATCTTGCCCAGGTGGTGTTGGTGAAGCACCGTTGGCGGGGTTGGGTTCCTCCGGGTGGGAAGGTCGAGGCCGGAGAGACACCGCGGGAGGGTGCGACCCGAGAGCTTTTCGAGGAGACGGGTCTTCGAGTGGAACTGCTGCCCGAGCCGGCAGCCGTTGCGATTCGCTCCTATCACCCGGACTGGCCGGTCACTCTCGGGCTGTCGTATGCCGCTGTCGTTGATGCCTCAGCCTCGTTTTCCCCGGAGGCCGGACAGCCGGTTGCCTGGAAGAGGTTGGACGAGGGCCGGGAAAGCTACTTTCCCGACGATCTCTCCCGGATTCGGCAGCATGCCGCATGGCTGACTGATCGAGCGGGCCGTCACTGAGGGGCTGCTGCGGTTCCTCCGCGGCGGGCGAGTTCGCGGCGGAGGTCAAGGTTCTCGCCGTGGGCTTGCTCCAGCGCATCCCGCAGAGCCTGTACTTCTTTCCGGTGCTGCTTCTTCACGCGGGTGATCTGGCTGGTCAGTGCGGGCACGAGGGTGCTCTGCTCGTCGGCCGCAGGGGCCGGTGCGGGAATCGGACGGGCCTGAGCCCGGAGACGTTCGATACGTCCACGCAGGTCGGGGTGCCCGTAGAGGAAGGCGTGGGAGACGCCGGCCTCGCGCTGGACGGCCTGGAAGGTGATCGGCTCGCCGCGCTTGATGAGAGCACGGATCGCCTGTTCTGCGGCCTTCGTTTTGGCCTGCGACTTCGCTTTGGCAGCGGCGGCGAGGGTCTGCATGCGCCTGGCGCGGGCGTCGGTCATGGCCGGGTCCTTCGGTGACGGTCGAGATCGAGGGCGAGGGGAACCGGGCCGGTAGGGGCGGATCCACAGCCGGCACCTTGGACCGCGCGGCCGGCCTTTTCGCCGATGGTGGCCAAGAGCCGGGTCAGGGCTGCGTGAGGAGGGCCTGGCGGCCGGTGCTCAGCCGCCGCCAACGGGAGCCGATCGCACGTCGGTTCCGCCGTAGCTGCTGAGCCAAAAAGCGGAGAGTCGAACTGGACACGTCGACGCCGTACGGGTAGACAAGCACGCAGAAGCTCCTGGTGAGTCGGGCGATCGCCCCGAGCCAGCACCCCCAATGCCGCCGCCGCCGACGACGGGTCCTTAAATGGACGTAGTCGCGTGATAGCCGCAGGAGTTGAGGCCGGCACGCGCGGCGGGCGCAGCAGAAACTGCGGCAGTCACCGGCATCGCAGTCACGGGCAGGACGGCGGCCGCCGCCAGGACCACCGTAGAGATCATTTTCGCATGCTCGACCAACGACCCCAGCCCCGTACGCGCACGGCCGTGCGAGGGGAATCACCCAGCGTGCGGCGCGCATCCCACGTGTCCGGGGCGAACGGCGTGCGAAGCAGTGCGCTCCCGTTGTCGGTGCTCCCCGCTACCCGCCCATGGCCGTGAGGGCCCTGATCGCTCGATCGGGTCCCTCGTTCCGCGTCAGCGGGTGACCGATGCAGGTGGGATGTTGTGGTTCATCCGGAACAGATTCTGCGGGTCATACTTCCGCTTGATCTCCGCGAGGCGGTCGTAACGGTCGGAGCCGTACACGGCGCGGACTTCGGCCGGAGTGATGCCCTGGGCGGCGGTCAGCGGGTTGGTGTTCAGTTCGTCCTGCGACCACGGGGCCAGCGACTCCACGAGAGAGGCCAGCTGCGCGTGGAACTCCGGCACGCGATCCGGGCTGCCGGCGCCCGAGCCGGCGACGGACCACTGCGCGCTGCGGCCCGACACGGCGTTGGGTACGGCCGGCTCCGCCGCCAGCGCACCGCCCAGGGCGCGCACTTCCGCGAAGCCCAGCGCGGTGCCCGAGTCCGGGCCCAAAGCGGCCAGCAGCGCGTCGGCGGCTTCAGCGGGGAACGCGTGCAGCGCGGTGCTGCGCTCGACCCATGGGAGGGGCGCCGGCGGGTCCAGGTGGACGCGTGCGGCTTCGCTGTACGGGTTTTCGTCGATCGTGTCGAGCACGGTCGGCGCCAGGGCGCGCAGCGGTGCGAGCGCGGCTTCCGCGTCGGCAGCGGAACCAACCGACGAGAAGCGCACGTGAACAACGAAGTTCCCGCGCAGGGGTTCCGGCAGGGACGGCAACGGCGGGTGGCGCAGGAACGCGACGGACGACGTCATCGCGGCCGGCAGCAACGTGACCCACTCGCGCCACGCGTGCAGCACCTTCTCGGCATGAGCGCCCGCGAAGAAGATGCCGCCGCCGTAGAACGTCTCCACTGGGAACAGCGAGAACTCCATGGAGGTGACCACGCCGAAATTGCCCATGCCGCCGCGCAGGGCCCAGAACAGGTCCGGCTCCGAGGTCTCCGAGACCTCGCGCAGGCTGCCGTCGGCGGTGACGAGGCGGAACGAGCGCACGTGGTCGGCAGCGTACCCGTACCGGCGGCCGAGGATGGGGCTCTGGCCGCCGCCCAGGTGGTAGCCGACGACACCGACGGTGCTCGTCGATCCGCTAATCCCTGCGAGCCCGAACTCTCCTGCCTCCTGCAGCACGCGGCCCCAGCGCGCCCCGCCCTCGACCCGGGCCATCTGGGCGGCCGGGTCGACCTCGACGGCGTCCATCCTGGACAGCGTAAGCAGCACCGCGCCGCGTGCAGGCTGTACGACCAGGTGCCCGGTCGCGAGAACGGCGATCGGCAGCGAAGCGGACGACCTCCTGCACGTCCGCCGCGCTCGTCACGCCGACGGCGACTGCGGGCCGCAGCGGCGTCATCGAGTTGAACGTCGCGCACTCGTCTTCAAAGCCTGCATCGCCTGGCAGTAGCACGGGTCCGGTGACCCGGCGCGCGAGCCCCTCCACCTCCGCAGGGCTCAGCGACTGCGACGCTGCCGTGCCGTATGCATTCATAAGTATTCACCTTTCCAGCACGATGGTTATCGACGCCCAGTCTTCCTGATGCCGGCAGGTCGATGTCAGAGGTAGCGACGCAGGTCACTGTCCCGACAGGACGCCAGAGCACCAGGTCGGGCAGGCCCCCCGCGGCAGCGGCACGGCCCGGGCGTCGCCGGATCCAGACTCGGCTCGGCCGCACCTCTATCCGCCTCACCCCGGACCAGGCTAGGACTAGATGCATACCGGTGATTAGTGCTTTTCCCGGCGGGTGGGGCTTGTCCTGGTCGGTCTGACGAGCTTCACGGTGGGGGTATTGGGCCGTGACGGGTGCTGGTGTTCGGCCCGTTTGAGTTTCCAGTTGCCCATCTTGCGTTTGATCACGCGGCGGTTGGACGCAGTCGCCGGGGCGGCAGGAGCCGTTCGCCGATCTCACGCAGAGCCTGGGCCACGGCCCGGGCGAGTCGGGAGGGGGGAGAGCGCCGCCTGGCCGATGACGTGGCGGCGGACGATGCGCAGGGTGCGGGTGAAGGAGATCCGGTCCGGATCCCGTCCTGCCTGGTGGACTGCCTGGTGCATCAGCTCCCGAAGGGCGTGGTGGACCAGCAGGAACAGGAAGGCGAAGATACGACGCCTTCGAGCGGGATGGTCTCGCCGACGAGAAGGTAGGCGGTGGAAGAGTCCTTGTCCCGCTCGATCAGCTTCAACGCGTCCATGACGGGCTCGTGCTGGTCGTTGGAGGAACGGAAGCCGAGCACACCGAGGAGCTTCATCAGCCCGCTGCGGTAGTCGTTGGAGCAGGAGGACTTGAATACCTCCCGCTTGGAGCGGGCGAACTCGGCGTTCCTCGCCTTCATCTCCGCAACCAGGTCCTTCAGCGTCTTCTCTCCGCCGGCCTCCCGGAAGACCACGGAGCGAACCGAGCCGTCGGGGGCGCCCAGCGAGACGGCAGCGATCTTTCCGAGCAGTCCGGACTTGCCACGGACCTTGGTGAACCCGGCGACGAACGCCTCGGTCACCTTCCCCTCCGCCCGCGCGTTGATGCGGCGCACGGTGGAATTCAGCAGCTCCACGAGGGTATCGGTGATCTCCCGCTGACGCTCGAACAGCAGCGCGACGAGCAGGACGTGCCGCACCCCGAGGGAGAAGCGGCGCAGGCGGCTCGGGGCGGCGGCCGAGGCTCTGGCCCGCCAGGCGTTGATGACCTGGACGCCGATGCCGGTGAACGCCTTGGCCGGGATGCTGACGGCGCGGACCTGCTTGAGTTTGGAGATCTCGTCCAGCAGTGAGTTTAGGCTGACGTTGCCCGGATGGGACTTGATGTCGGAGAGCACCGACTCCACGTCTTCGTCTTCGTCCGCACCGTCGCCGTCCACGGACTCGGTGTCGTCATCCTGCTCGCTGTCGCCGGTCGGATCCGTGAAGACCAGCGCGTCCAGCCGGCGGGGGCAGTCTTCTTCCCGCGCGAGGCGTGCGGCGACCTCGGCGACGGCCCGGTCGTCGGACTGGTGCAGCGCGGACCGGATGATCGTTGCAATCTGGGCCGCGGTCGGCGGCTCGATCAGGTCCACCCGCATCTGCCGCAGCGGCTCGGCCCGCACCTGTTCCTCCCGGCGTTCGTTGTGCCAGATCACGTCCACCAGGTGCGAGACGAGCTTGACCAGGTCGGTCTTCGAGCATTCGTGCCACCCGGTCAGATCCCGCAGCTCGCTGCGGTGCCGCTTCGCGACGCGGGAGGTGAAGTCATAGAACCCCAGCTCGGACGCGGCGACGCCCACCTGCTTGGCGACATGCTCGACCGCATCGGGCGGCAGCTCCAGACGCATCTTGGGAAACTGACCGTGCCAGGTCAGAAACTTCAGCTGGACGGCGAAGCCCAGCCTCGTGGCGCCGGTCTTGTTCCGTAACCAGCCCGCCTCGTCGCCGGACAGGGTGAAGTGGTCCACCACCCCGTCCAGACCCAGATCCCGCCCCACACCAGCCCCTTCCGCCACCCCCGTGATCAGCATTCGGGCTGGACGGTAGAGGCGCCGGTGTACAGCGCAGGCAGATATCTGCGAAACAGTCCGGCCGGGCGGCGGACCTGGTAGTGACGCCCGGACGAAGGCCGTCACTCTCCCCGTCCGGACGCCTGGAGCGTATGGCCCCGTCAGGGCCTCGCGGTGACCTGCTCCGGTGACCAGCCGCTCTCGGTGGCGTCGATCACCAGCCCGGTCTGCACCAAGTTGGCCAGCTCGATCGCCGCCTCGTAGCGAGCTACGAACGCTGCTTCGTCGCCGTTCTCGTTGCTGGGAAGTTCGTCGTAGCCGGGGATCACTGCGGACAGCAGTTCGGACACCGTGTCGGCGTACATGGCCAGCTCCCCGCCCCCATAGGTGAGCACGTATCGCCATCCGTCGTCGCCGCCAGGGCGGGCCGGGCCGTCCGCAGGCAGCTGACCTCGGCGGGAGAGCGCTGAGTTCGGGACAGTTACCGCTCCCGGACGGCGTAGGTCAAATGCGTCACCCTCGGGGAGGGCTCCGCGCGGACCTGCTCCAGGGCCACGCGGCCGGCTTCCACGCCCTCGAACAGGCGGATTCCGGAGCCGAACAGCACGGGTGACAGCGCGATCGAGAACTCGTCGATCAGGCCCGCGTTCACGTACTCCAAGATCGTCGCGCCGCCGCCCGCGATGCGGACGTCGCGATCACCGGCGGCCACGCGGGCCTGGTCGAGCGCGGACTCGATGCCGTCGTTGACGAAATGGAAGGTGGTCCCACCCGGCCGCTCCCAGGGGTCACGCCTCTCGTGCGTCACGACGAACACCGGCGTGTGGAACGGCGCCTCCTCCGGCCACATCTTCTCGCCGGCGTCGAACATGCGCTTGCCCATCACGCTCGCGCCGGTGCGCTCGAACGTCTCCCCCACGATGTCGTTGTCGCGCCCTTCCTCGCCGCCCTCGCCAAGCTTCAGGTTCTCCCGGAAGAACCGCAGCGGGAATATCCACTGCTGCAGTTCCATCCACTGCTGCCCCATCAAGTCCTCGGAGGACTCGGGCGCGATGAACCCGTCCAGCGACATCGACACGCTGAAGAACACCTTCCCGGCCATCAGCCCTCCGCTCCCTTCCGAACGATCTCGGTGACGTACGTAGCCAGGTTGCTCAGGGTCTGCCGGCCGCCCTCAATAGCGTGGTACTTCTCGACCGCCTCGTCGCGCTGCTCCTTGGTGGGGAACAGCGTGTGCATCTCGATCCGGGTCGCCGTGCCGTCGGGCTCGAACGTCAGGACCGACTCGAAGGCGTTCGGGTCGTCGCGGGTCTCACCGTGCAGCATCGCGATCCGTTCCGGCGGGGCGAGCTCGGTCCAGGTGATCCACTCTTGGTAGTCCGTCCCGTCCGGTCCGTGCATCACGAAGTCCCACTCTCCGCCGACGCGGAACTCGAACACCCGCGTGGTGGTGGTGAACCCTTCCGGTCCCCACCATCGCGAAAGGTGTCGGACGTCGGTGAACGCCTCGAACACCAGCTCCCGTGGGGCGACGATGATCCGGGAGATGACGATCTCGCGGTCGGCTGTCGCCGACTGCGCCGGCGTTCCTTGTTTTGTCGTCCTCATCAGCTACTCCGCTTTCCTTATCTGCTTCAGGTCCTGCACGTAGGCGTCCAGTCGGTCGAAGCTCTCGTTCCAGAACTGCTCGAAACCGCCGGTCCACTCGTGGACGGGCCTCAGCCCGCTGGCGTCAAGGCCGTACAGGCGCTGCTTGCCTGCCTTGCGGTCGCACACCAGCCCGACCTCCCGGAGTACCCGCAGGTGTTTGGACGCCCCCGGCTGGGTCATCCCCAACTCTTGGGCCAACTCGGTCACCGACCGCTCACCCGCCCGCAGCAGTACCAGGATCTCCCGGCGCTGCGGCTCGGCGATCGCGTTGAAGACGTCCGACGTCGTCGCTGCTCGTGCCATGGGGCAATCATATGCCGATATCGGCATACGTCAAGTTGAAAGGAATCAGGCGGGTCATGTCAGATGACGATCGTGACCCTTGTCAGCGGCTCCGGAAACTGAGCGATGGCAGAGGCCCGACACCTTCGGACCTATCTCTGCGAGCCGCCCCTGCACCGGGGGCACCCCCGGTGGGAGCGATTGGCCGCAGTGACCGGCCGCGAGCCTCAGGTTCTGCGGAAGATCCTGGAGAACACCCGGTGCACGGAGTGCGGCAGCCTGCTGCCCACCACGCCAGCTGGCAGCAGGCGGCGGCAGCGCTGCTCGCACGCCTGCCGACAGAAGAGCTACCGCAAACGCCACCCGAAACCGCGACGACAACGAGCGGTCGCTTGCGCGGACTGCGGGCAAAAACTGACCATCGCGATCGGCGGAGAAACACGGCGCTGGTGTTCAGCGAGTCGCCGGCAGAAGGCCTTCCGCCAACGTCAGCGCGAGGAAGCCCAGGCCCTCGCAGCTCCCGACCCGAGCGCACGCTCCACCACCGAGAAATGAAGAGGAACCCGAATCGGTAGACGGCGATAATGGAACCGTGCTGATCATGGACGCCATCGTGGAAACCTATGATGCCGCGGACTTCACTCTGTGGCCCATCGCTGCTCCGACCGCCGACCGCCTACTGGTCCTCTCCGGACAGATGTCACAGCTGGAAGTCGGAACAGCGATGGCGGTCCTGACCAGCTACAACCACGACGGCTCCGACGACCCCGCCCCGGACACCAAGGCCGGCATCCGGCGCATCCAGAACCTGCTGGACGTCGATCTCGTCATCGCGCCGGGCGGCATCCTCCTGCAGGACACCACGACTGGCGTCGTGATCGCTCCGGGGTGCTGCTTCTGCCTGGAAAGCTGGCGCGACTGGTTCGGCCTCATGCACGGCGAAGAGGTCTGGCTCGGTCACGGCACCGCCGCGCAGGTCGAACACCGGGGAACGCTCGTCAGGATATGGCCTGACACAGACCCACCAGCAAAGATCCCCATCGAGCTTCCCCTGGCCGAGCTGCCGGATCTCCTGCAAACCGTGCACGACAAGCTCAACGGTTTCCTCGCCCTCGCCGAACCGTGGGCTTCCCGTTACGCGCCGGCACTGGCCCCCGCTCTGATCGCCAAACTCGACGAAGATCTGAACATCGGCACCCCGCTGGAGGATCCCCGGATCAGAAACCCTGCATAAGCAGCGGAACCGTCGCCTGGTGACTGCTGACCAGAGGCCGGTGGTTCCTGAGCACGGACACAGAGTGAGTTCCTCGACGAGTCGGCGGGGGCAGGTCATGGAGATCACCGTCCAGTGGATACGGACGTTCTGGACGAAGCAATCTCGGGGAGGGCAGGCTGCCTCGCGCAGGAACGCGGCCCCGATCGGCTTCACGTTGCCGGATGCCACGGCCACTTCCGCACACGTGATTCGCATGCACGAGCGAGATGACTTCGAGCCTTACGACACCCAGGAAGACCGCGGAAACGTCGATGTCCAGCTCCGCGAAGCCGACGGACGGCTGCGGGTCTTGCCCCGAGTGGAACCCCTGTTTGGCCTGCCGCCCCGGCCGCGACGGCCTCCGGCAGTGCGACTCGCCCCCGGCCAGTGGGTGCGCTGGCAGCTCAACTATCGCTTCAGCAGTGCGGCAGGGATGCAGGACTGGTCGTACTGGCTGGACACGTTCAACATCGCCTACGGCCCGAAAAACGCCGATGTCTTCCTCTCCACACCCACCATGTTCGTCGACGAGCAAGGGCCACTGCGATAGCCGTCCTGAACGTCGACCACAGCCACGCCGAACCCGCTGATCGTCCTCACAGAAAACGCGGCTGAGCCCGGCTGTCATCAAGGGCGGCGATCTGGACGTCAAGTCAGGCGGTCTTGACGGATCCACCGTCGATCAGCAGGTCCGTGCCGGACATGCTGGCCGCCAGCCCTGAGGCGAGGTAGGCGACGGCCGTAGCGACCTCGGACGGTTCCAGTAGGCGGCCGGTGGTCATGCCCATCGCGGCCGGGATTTGAACCAGCAACTGCTCCTGGGTGACTCCCATGGAGCGGGCCAGCTCCGCACCGTAGCCATCCGGGCTTTCCCACATCGCGGTACGCACCGCGCCCGGCGAGATGGTGTTGATGCGCACGCCCTGCGGTCCGAACTCCTCCGCCAGTGCCTTGCCGAAGGCGGTCAGCGCGGCCTTCGCGGTGGTGTAGAGGACGGGCCCGGCATGCGGCATCCGGGCGCTGTTGGAGGAGATGTTGATCAGCGCCCCGCGGCGGCGCAGCAGGCTGGGCAGCGCCGCCCGGCTGGTCCGCACGGCGGCCAGGAAGTTCAGGTCGAGGGTCTGCTGCCACTGCTGGTCGGTGAAGGAGAGGAAGCCGCCGACTTGGCCCTCTCCGCTGTCGCCGCCGCCGACGTTGTTGACGAGTAGGTCGAGGTCGCCGAGTTCGGTGGTGGCACGGTCGATCAGCCGGGCGGGGGCGTCGGGGGCCAGCAGGTCCACCGATATGGCCAGGGCGCCGGTTTCCTTCAGCTCCGGGGTGATGGTGCGGGCGGCGGCTACCACGCGAACGCCTTCGGCGGTGAGCGCTTGGACGGTGGCCAGTCCGATGCCGCGGCTCGCGCCGGTGACCACGGCAGTGGTGTTCGTCAGCTGCAGATCCATGAATGCACTCCTGTCGTGGCAATGACATCAGTCGCGACTCCAGCGATGCCATAAAGCTAGTAGATGCAACATGATGATGCAAGTAATTGGCGATCAGCGTCGCTGATGTACTGTCTAGTCCATGGAGACGAGGGGGCGCGCGCTGCGCGCCGATGCGGAGCGGACGGTGCGGACAATCCTGGAGGCGGCCGAGCGCGTGCTGGCCGCCGACCCGGCGGCGACCATGGAGCAGATCGCAGCGGCGGCCGGGGTGGCCCGTACCACCGTGCACCGGCGCTTCGCCACCCGCGAGGCGTTGGTCGAGGCGCTGGCGACCTGGGCGACCGAGCGGTTCCACCAGGCGGTGGAGGCCGCCCGTCCGCTCAGCTCCCCGCCGCTGGTTGCTCTGCACCAGGTGACCGCCAACGTCCTTCAGGTGAAGATCGGCTGGAGCTTCGCGATGAGCCGGACCGCTCCGTCCGACCCCGAGGCGGCGCGAGTGCACGCCGACGCGCTGGCCCAGTGCGATCAGCTCTTCCGCCGCGCGCAGGAGGCCGGCCTGCTGTCTGCGGACACCGACCTGGCATGGGCCCGCCGGGTCTACTACGCCCTGATCCACGAGGCGGCCGAAGAAGGGCGGGAAGTCGTCGACATTGGCGCCGTCGACCAGCTGGCAGCACGTGTGGTGGACACCTTGCTGCACGGAGTCGGGGCACCGGTGTAGACCTTGCCGCCAGGGCCGGGCCGCGGAGCGGGTCCGTGAAGCCGTCACGCCTGAAGTCGGTGTGACGGCTCCCGTACCCCTCTGCGGGGCTCTGGCCCGTGCGGACGCCTTGGTCCAGGTGGTGGCGACCACGACGAGCCGTTGGCCACCGGCTACTCGTCGTCAACGGCATCCGGGTCGCGCAGCGGCCGAAGCCCGCCGGGCAGCTCGGGAAGCTGGAACGAGTACCGGCCGAGCATGTTGATGTGCTGCCGCACGAACGGGGAGAGGCGGGCGACGTCCTCGTCGCGGACATCGAAGCCGTCGGCGCGCAGCTGGTTCACCGCGGCGTCCATATACCGCGTGTTGAACAGCACGACAGCGTTGAGCACGAGTCCGAGCGCGCCGATCTGGTCCTCCATGCCGTCCTGGTAGCGCTGGTAGAGCTGCCCGGAACGGCCGTGAAAGATCTTCCGGGCGAGCGCGTGGCGGCCCTCCTAGAGGTTGGCCTGCGCCTTGATCTGGCGCCGGTAGCCGGGTTCGTCGGCCAGACGCAGGATATGCAGGGACTTGGCGATCCGCCCGTAGTGCGCGATCGCGTCGCCGAGAGGGGTGGGCCGCCCGAGGTCGACACGGCCGCGGGCGGCGTCGGTGAAGGCGCCGTAGTCGGCGGTGCGGTCGATGCGCCACATCTTCTGGTCCGGCAGGTCGGCCGGCTGGGGCGCGTACGCGAACCCGGCGAGCGTGAGCAGCCCGAACACGATGTCGCTGTTTATGTGGACAGTTCAAGTTGATCACCTCTGGCGCGTCGTTCGGTTTCTGCGACTGAGCGCCTCACGAGGCCAGTCCTTCTTGGAGTAACACAGGGCGACATCCGGCCTCGGCAAGGACGCCGAGCTGCGCGTCGAGGGTCCGAACCTTGGCGCTGCACAGCAAGTACCAGACTTTGATCTGTATGTCAGCGCTCGGCGCCGCCGGGGATTCGGTTCAGCCAGACCGCGTGCGCTGCCTGCGCTACACCGAGGAGCCGGTCACGTAGCGCTTCCCGTGTCGTCCCGTACGTCTTCACCGCATGGCAGTTCGGACACAGGGCGATCATCTGCTCGGGGGCGTCCCGGCCGCCCTTGGCGATGTCGTGGATGTGGTCAACCTCCAGGATCGGCCGCCCGGAGTCCTTCACGTCGCTTGGCGCGCCCTCGCATTCCGGGTTCTCACAGGCGCCGTCACAGCGCGTCAGCACTGCGTCCCGCGCCTTGGCGCGGCGGACCGGAGAGGTGATTGTAAGTGCCGTCCGTACCCCATGTGTGTCGTGTTCGGTCGCCCCGAGCTCGGCGCACAGCCGCGCGTAGCGGGACGCAGGGTCGGTGGCGGCGAGGGCCGCCCGGCCGCTTGATGGGGAGGACGACGATGAGCGACCATCCCGCGCGCCGAACGCGCCGAAGTACTTCGCCGCTTCGTTGTCCAACTTGGTCAGCGTCGCCTGGCCAGCCATCAGCTTCACGCGCACGCCCTCGGGCAAAGAGTCGAGCTCTGGGGGCGCGGCGGTGGTGAGCCAGCGGACGTTGTGACGCCGGGCAAGACGCTTCTCGCCATCGGCGTCGTAATAGTGCGGGCCCTCCACGATACCGACATGTACGGGCTGCCCCCGCTTCGCAGTCACCACTAAATCCCCGATATCCATGACGGAGACGAACCGATAGAGGGCACCGGCTACATGGTCAATGCGTTCCTTTGGCCTCCCGGGCATCGCTGCGGTGACGATCTCCCGTGCCTCCGTCCGTGAGGCATCGGTCGGCACCTCGGGGACCTCCCCCCATGACACGGAACAGAATCCGCCCTTCAACCAGTACGGCACCAGGCTCTCGTTCAGATCATGGTCGTAGCTGCGGATCAGCCAGCAGCGGCGGGTAGTGTGAGTTGCCGTCACAAGAGTCATGCAGGCCACGCTAAGGCTTCCTCAACCGGGTCAGGCTGCGGATGTCATTTGTGAACGGGCCTCGCAACTCTGCTGTCCGGTCTGCCGTATTGGTGCTGAGGAACGCATCGGTGGAGAACTTGACCGACAACTCTCCACCGACCAGTGGTAAACACCCACTTACCAGCTGAAGCGCGAGGTTAAAGTTCCTCGACGGGTTCGTTGAGGTCGGCCAGCAGCTTCTCGATGCGCTGGCTGGTGCAGCGGTGTCGTTCGACCTCACGGTCCCAGCCGCGCTCGGCCGCATCCAGGGCAAGGGTCTGCTCAACCCGGCGGCGCGTCCGTAGCCATGGTGCGTACTCGGGTGTGGTGACGAACTTGGCGCAGGTCAGGTAGAGGTCGCACTCGCACGGGCCCTCGGCGGGCAGGCGCAAGCACCGGCCGAGTTCGAGTTCGGTCTTGAAGAAGTTCGTCTTCAGCCAGTCGACCGAGGCGTTCGGCAGCGCGCCGTTTCTGAGTTCCTCGGCGGCCGGGCCGGCGATCGTTGCTCCGGGTCCGAGGACGGCGCGGTAGTCGCGCAGTACTTCCTGGTCGCTGACCTGCGCGTAGACGAGTGCCATGCTCACGGAGGTGTGCCCGAGCACCTTCATGATGGTGTGCAGTTTCGCGCCGCGCTCGGCGAGCTGGGTGCCGACGGTGTGGCGGAACCGGTGGGCCGAGACGGTGCCGCGGCCGGTGCCGTCTCGGCCGCCTGGGCGGACCAGGCCGACGGCCTTGCAGGCGTCCTGGATCGGGGTCTCGAAGAGGTAGAAGGTCGACAGGAGCTTACCGTGGCTCATGAACAGGTAGCGGATCTCCTCGCCGGTGCGCTCGTCGGTGAACGGCCGCTCGGGTGCGTTCCGGCGCAGGTCTATGACGTTCTGCAGGGCCGTCGCGGCGTCCTCGTGCAGGGGGACGACGCGTTCCTTATAGGTCTTGCGGCCGGACAGACGCAGTCGTGCGGTGCCGTCGGGGTAGCGGTCCAAACAGTCCATGGGCAGACGCTGGATCTCGGTGCGGCGGGCGCCGGACCAGCGGGCCACCAGCAGCGCGGCGCGTTGGAACGGGCAGGCGATCGCGTCGATGGCCGGCATCAACTGGTCGAGTTCGTGGTCGGGGATGAAGCGGGGCACCTTCTGCGGGAACTTGGGCGCGTCACCGGCTCCGATGAGGGTGTGCCCGGGCACGTCGGGGTACTGCCAGAGCGCGGTGTCCCGGAAGAACTGCGACAGCCCGGAGATCCGCTGGATCCGTGACATGACACCGAGCGGCTTGCCGGTCTTTTCGGTCGGTGCTTCGGCGATGTGCCCGATCCAGCCCAGACAGTGGTCGCGTGTGACGTCGGCGAACGTGGTGATGGCGGGATGGTTGGCCTCCAGCCACCGGCAGAACGTGCGCACCGCGAGTTCCAGCTTGTCCACCGTCGAGGGAGCGTCGGTCAGTTTGCGGGCCGCCAGCCATTTCTGCGCGACGGCCAGCATCCGGGGAGGCAGCGTCAGCGGTGGCTTCCACGACGGCATGAGCTTGCGTGGCTGCGTGGCGACCTGGCCACGGTGGAAGAGCACCACCTCAAGTTGGTGCAGGTGCGTGATCCAGCTCTTCGCCGGGCCCTCGTAGAACTGTTGCGCCGACGGGTAGAAGGACGCGAACTCCGGATCCTCGGGGAACAGACGGATGGCTTCCAGGACCTCCGCGACGTGGTCGCCGGTGATGTCGGCGACGTCGGTCAGGCCGTTGTGCAATGCGATCCTAGCCACCGACCAGTGCATCGCCTGCTTCGCCGACGGCCGGTTGTAGCCGAGTGCGACGGCCTCCTCGACCAGCATCTGGGTGCCCGGATCGATCCCCAGCAGGGCGGCCTGGTCGTGAACGCGTAGCTGGCCGACGGCGAACATCCACCGGTAGTCAAATGTCGCGTACCCGCGCAAGCCCAGATAGGTCCGAGCCCGGTGCGAGGTGGAGAACGACGGTCTGTGGAAGGACTCTCCGGGCAGCCGGCCCGTCCGCTCCGCCAGCGATTCGGTGAACCATGCTTCCAGGTCGGGCCAGCGGGTCCGGAAGGCGCGGTAGTAGCGCAGTTTGGCGTTGAGGTAGTGGTGATTGAAGCTGTTCTGGCCGCGGACGAACGTCACGTACTGGCCGTCTGGGCAGTGGCGGGGGCGCTGACGGTGGACCGGATCCGGGGCGGCGACCAGCGCGGCGGTCGAAGCCGTGACGCCCCTCATGAATGTCCCTCTGCCGGCTTGCCCAGTACGTCCAGGGCCCGGTGGTAGTCGGCGACGACGGCCGGATCGGAGACTCGGGTGTAAAGGCGAGTGGACTCGGGCGAGGCGTGACCGAGCCGCTTTTGCAACGTCAGTTCGCGCATGCCGCCCTCCCACATCGCGGTCGCGTGCGTGTGACGCAGAGCGTGGGGTGTCACCCAGGGCTCGCGGATGCCGGCCCGGGTGCAGGCCCTGGAGAACATCCGCACCAGACCGTCGTAGCCCAGCGCCTCCAGGCGTCTGGTTCCGCGGCCACCGATCAGGAACACCAGCCGACTGTCGGTGTCGTCGGGGCGTTCGTTCGTCACGTAGGCGCTGACCGCCGCCAGGGTCGCGGCCTCGTGCAGGTCGACGACCCGCTCGACCCGGGACTTCGACCGGACGCCCTTGGGGTGATTGTCGCGATGCCGGACCACGACGCGCCGCCGTCCGTAGGCCAGGTCGTCCAGGTGCAGGCCGAGCACTTCGCCGGGCCGCAAGCCGCCGTGGAGCATCAGCAACACGATCGCCCGGTCCCGCAACCCGCGCAGCTGACCGAGCAGCAGCTCGACCTGGCCGTCGTCCAGCGGCCGCGGCACCCGCTGGACGGTCTTGACGCGCACGGCCCGGCGGACCGGCCGTTGGCGGCTGGCCCGTCCCATGAAGGGGCGATGCCGGTCGGAGACGTGCAGAAGCGCAGGGTCCAGACGCTTCTCGATGGGGTTGGCCCGCTCCAGGAGCCCGGACAGAATCGCATACTCGTAGAACGAGGACACCGCGGCCAGAATCCGGTTCACCGTGCTGCCCGCGAGCTTGGTCGCCGGACCGTCGGTGGCCATCGTCACCACCGACAGCGTCATCCGCCGACGCGGGCGGCGGGACGGCAACGACCGCAGGTACTCCAGCAGCGCGATCGAGTCCGGTGGTCCGAACCGCTCCCAGCTCAGATCCCTGCTCTCGAAGAAACGCCACAGGTGCCGAAGGTCGTAGGCGTACGCGATCAAGGTGTTCGGCGAGCAGTCCCGGGCGCCGAGGAACCGCAGGAATCCGGCAACGACTTCGACCGGCGTACCGTCCTCGTCGAGCAGCTCGACCAGTGTCGAGCCGTCTTCCTGCCGCCGCTGCTGTACCCGCACAGACACTCCCGGAACCGTCGCACCCGACGGCCCGGCCGGCCGCCCCTGCCCCTCAACGAGAGGCAAGGTGTCCATGTAACTAAATACGAGGCGGTGTCGGTGACGATCGTCTCCGGGCGCTTGCCGCCGTCCCGGTCGTAGAGGACGTCCAGCACGTCCAGGGAGTCGCGCGGGGTGCCGGCCACCACCTTCCCGCCCAGTCCCGCCGCCTGGTCGTTGATCATGTTCAGCCACGTCGCGCCGCCCCGGCGCCCGAAGTACTTGGGGTTGGGGCGGGCGTAGACCGACGGGACGGGACCACGAACCGCATCCCGTCGACCGAGGCGACCAGCCCGCCGCCCCACGCCTGCGCGAGGCCGATGGCCGCCTGGTGCTCGATGAGCGTGGCGTTCGCGGCCCGGTAGGTGGCCAGCCGCAGATACGTCTGGTCGACGTGGGACAACGTGCGGTACTTCAGCGCGTCGATCCCGCCGATGACCGGCGTGTAGCCGACGTTGCAGCCGTGCGCGACCAGCAGCCCGGTGACCGTCACGTGCAGGTCCTTCAGCCGCGCCTCGCCGCCGGTGATCGAGGTGAACGCCTGGTCTGCGCCGGTCCACGAGAACACCTCCAGCAGCAACTCCGGCAGGTCGACCCGGGGCAGCATCGCCTCCACCGCCTTCCGCAGGTCCTGGAGGGAGGCGGGTTCGGGCTCCGGCTCCAGGGCGGCGAAGTGCAGCCGTCCGTCGCCGTCGAACTCGATCTGGGAGTTCGCCGGCACCCGCGCGGCGACCTCCCGGTAGGTGCCGTCCAGCAGCGCGGCCCGCGCCTCCAGATGCTCACCCGCCTCGCCGGGCAGGTTCAGGGAGGCCAGCACGGTCGGGCAGACCTGCTCCCATGCCTCGCCGTCGAGCAACTTCGCCCGCGGGTCGCCCCACCTGCAGGAGTTCTTCGCGAACACCTCCCGCCGGCGCAGCATGCGGTGGAAGGACTCCAGCACGCAGAACACGTACGCCTTCCAGTCCACCGTGCCCGGCTCCAGGTGCGGCGCCGACAGCACGAGGCGCCGCCACGACCCGGCCAGCAGCGACGTGTCGATCTCGTCGGGCCCCACCTTCTTGCGCCCCATTAGGTCGGGCAGCGACTTCAGCGCCTTCAGCACCGGCAGGCCCTCGGGGGTGGCGCCGAAGTCGACGACCTGGACCAGGAGCTTGAGGAACGGCTGTACGGTGATGAACCGGGTGACCAGCATCGACCGCCACGCCTCGTCCGCGTCGGAATCCAGCGGCGCGGTCAGCTCGAACAGCGCGGCGATCGCGGCCGTCAGCTCCTACCGGGGCACCACCTGCTCGATCTCCGCCCACATCGCCTCCAGCGTCTCGACCTTCGGCGCCGCGATCTCCCCGGTGTCGGTGTCGACCTGCTCGGAGGTGGTGTCGAACACGACCCGGAACGCGGTCGCCAGCCGCATCCCGGCCCGCTCCACCTCGGCAGCGTCTTCAGCTTCTGCTTCGCCGTCTCCCGCTCCGCCCTCGCCAGCAGCTTCGTCGCGATCAGCACCTCCAGCAGATCAAGCGCGTCGTCGACCGCCCTGGTCGTCAGGTAGACCGCTGTGGCCAACAGGGTGGCCAGGCGCCGTGAAGCTTCCCCTTGATCTTGGACACCTGGAAACTGGGACGTGAGAGCCCAGAGGAAGCAGTGCCAGGTGGGAAGCAAGTACACGAAGCGGTACTCGGACGAGTACAAGCGGGACGCGATCGAGCTCGTGCGGTCGTCGGGCCGGACGGTGACCGAGGTCGCCCGGGAGCTTGGAGTCAGCTCGGAGTCCCTGCGGGGCTGGGTGAAGAAGGCCCGCGCCGCTCAGGACACCGGATCCGGTCCCGTGGCCGGGCGGGCCGGGCAGAGCGCCGACGACCGGGACGAGGAACTGAAGCGGCTGCGGAAGCTGACCGCCGAGCAGGCGAAAACGATCGAGATCTTGAAAAAAGCGACGGCCTTCGTGTGTCCTGAACGGGTGGTGACTGCCGGATAGGTCGGTAGGCATCAGATGGTGCTGCACAGATGATGAGGGTTTTGGCCCCTCGGAGTCGCTCTGCGGAGAGAGGCTCCAAACCGCCTCCCGCTGCGTTGGCTGAAGACCGTCGTGGTGAGCGAGGGAGGAAAAGGCGCCCGGTGAGGCGTCAGGTGGGGATCGGAAAGGCGAGCGCAAGCGAACCACTGCTGATGCGTCGAAATGCTTGGATGACATCAAAACCGGGGCTTGAAGGCGCTCTGGGATGAGCCTGGCGGGCGATCCGCTTACTGGCCAGGTGGTGTCCGGCGTGAAGGTGGCGCGAGTCCGATCTGCGGGATCTGTGCGGAACAGGAGAAAGCGCGCGTGACCCGTTGTCAGGCGCGCTGGCGGACCAGCTCGTAGTAGTGAGGAAGTCCCTGTAATGGGGGCGGAGCGAAGGGGCTGGGTTATCCGCGACTTGTTCATTCGATCAACCGGAAGTGCTCCGGGAGGAATGGTTTGGATGAGTTGAAAGCATCAGGCAAGCCGTTTGATATCTCAAAGTGGCAAGTGATGGAGGCTTGGGAGAAGGTCAGGGCGAACAAAGGCGCGCCGGGCGTGGATGCGGTCTCCATTGCGGAGTTCGAGAAGGATCTTCAGGGGAACCTGTACAAGATCTGGAATCGAATGTCCTCTGGATGCTATTTTCCACCGCCGGTGCGTCTGGTGGAGATCCCGAAAGCGCAGGGCGGTGTCAGGACGCTCGGAGTACCCACTGTTGGTGATCGTGTGGCGCAGACGGTGGTGGCATTGGTGCTGGAGCGGAAGGTCGAGCCGATCTTCCACTCCGACTCCTACGGCTACCGCCCGGGGCGTGGGGCGATTGACGCGGTGGGGACGTGCCGGGTGCGGTGCTGGAAGTACGACTGGGTGATCGATCTGGACATCAAGGTGTTCTTCGACTCGGTCCCGTGGAACCTGATGCTCCGGGCGGTGGGCTCGGTGTGTGATCTTCCGTGGGTGTTGCTGTACGTCAAGCGGTGGCTTTCGGCCCCGCTGCAAGAGGCGGATGACACTCTGCGGGAGCGCACCATGGGCACGCCGCAGGGCTCCGCGGTTTCCCCGGTCCTGGCGAATCTGTTCATGCACTTTGCGTTCGATATGTGGCTGACGCGGAGTTTTCCGCACGTCTCGTTCGAGCGCTATGCCGATGATGCGGTCATTCACTGCCGAAGCCTCACAGAGGCAAGAGTGATGCTGTCCGCATTGGAGGAACGCATGAGTGGAGTCGGCCTTCAGTTGCACCCTGACAAGACGCGGATTGTTTACTGCAAGGACGGGAATCGCAAAGGCTCGTTCGAGCAAGAGGGATTCACCTTCCTGGGGTTTGACTTCCGTGAGCGCACCGTAGATGGCAGAACCGGCCTGTTTCGGAGTTTCTCTCCGGCGGCCTCGGTCGCAGCTCTCAAGCGGATGGGCAAGGTGGTGCGATCCTGGCGATTGCACCGCTGGGTTCAGGGTGAGGCGCGAGACCTCGCAGACTGGATTAATCCGGTCGTGCGGGGATGGATGCAGTACTACGGGGCCTACAACAAGTCGGCCTTGTTTCCTCTCCTAAAACGGATCAATGCCTATATGGTCCGGTGGTTGCGCGGAAAATATCGACGGTTGAGGCGGAGTTGGTCGGCAACCATGCGTGCATGGTGGGACGCGGTGGAACGTGCACCTCGGTTCTTTTCCCACTGGGCATGGGTGGACGAACCCGCCCGAGTTTGGTGACCAGGATGACAAGAGCCGTATGACGGGAGACTGTCACGTACGGATCTGTGGGAGCCGGAGGGCGAAATCCCCTCCGGCCACCCGACTTCGCGAAGGAGAGCGACCGGTGAGCGCGATATGCCGGTTCATCCACGCGGAGAAGGCGAACTACCCGGTCACGCTGCTGTGCAAGGTGATGAAGACCGCGCGGTCCATGTACTACGCGTGGGTGGCCGGACGGGAAGCCCGCGAAGCGCGGCGGCGGGCCGATGCGGCCCTGGCGCACGAGATCACGGTGATCCACCTCGCTTCCCGGCGGAACTACGGCGTCCCGCGCGTCACCGCCGAACTGCGCCGGCAGGACCGGCTGGTCAATCGCAAGCGAGTGGCACGGGGCATGCGGGAGCACGGCATCGCCGGGAACAGCCGGCGCACCGGCCGCCGCAGCCTGACCAAGGCCGACACCAAAGCCGCCCCGTCGCCGGACCTGATCGGCCGGGACTTCACCGCCACCCGCCCCGGCACGAAGATCGTCGGGGACATCACCTACATCCCCACCGCCGAGGGCTGGCTCTACCTTGCCTCGTGGCTGGACCTGGCCACGCGCGAGGTCATCGGCTACTCGATGGCCGACCATCACCGCGCCGAACTCGTCGTCGACGCGCTCGACATGGCCGCCGCGCTGGGCCGCCTGGAGCCCGGCTGCGTGATCCACAGCGACCGCGGATCGGAATACACCTCCCGCCAACTGCGCGACAGAATAGGCATGTTGAGGCACAGGCAAAGCATGGGCCGGACCGGGAGCTGCTTCGACAACGCCGCCGCGGAGAGCTTCTGGGCTGTACTCAAAGAGGAGATCGGCACCCGCTTCTGGCCCGACCGCGCGACCGCCCGCGCCGACATCTTCGATTTCATCGAGACCTTCTACAACAGACGCCGCCTGCGCAAGCACGTGCACTGGGGCTACCTCACACCCCACGAGACACGCCTGCGCTACCAGCAGGACCAGGCCCTCGCGGCGTAACGACGACGTGTCCAAGATCACGGGGAAACTTCAAAGCGATCTACCTCTCGCTCTACGATCCTCGTCGGCACCAGGCGATCGACCGCAGCCTCACTCAGCGGCTGCGGTCGGCCAGGCCCATACGCCGCCCGAAGATCGCCCGTCGGCCCACCGGGCGGGGCATCATCCGCGGCATGGTGTCCATCACTGCTCGCCCCGCCGAGGTCGAGGACCGCAAGGTCCCCGGACATTGGGAGGGCGACCTCGTGATGGGCACCCGGCCCTCGGCGGTCGCCACGCTCGTCGAGCGCACCAGCCGCTACACGGCCATCGTCTCGCTGCCGGACGGCATCAAGGCCGAGCAGGTCACTCCGCACCTCACCAGGACTCTCCTCGCTGTCCCGTCCCAGCTGCGGCGGACGCTCACCTGGGACCGGGGCCGGGAGGTGGCCGAGCACCAGGCCATCACCACCGAGACCGGCATGCCGATCTACCTCTGCAAACCGCGCAGACCGTGGCAGCGCGGCACCAACGAGGACACCAACCGGCTGCTTCGGCAGTACCTCCCCAAGAGCGCGGACCTCCGCACGTTCAGCCAGGCCGACCTGGACGCCATCGCCCACGAGCTCAACCACCGTCCGCGCAAGACCCATGGCTACCGCACTCCGGCAGAGGTCTACGCTGGCCTCCTGAACAGCGGTGATGCGCTGACCGCTTGAGCTCGCCATCGGCGTTTGAGCAGCACGGAGCGTCGCCTTAAGTTGGGCGCCCCGTCTGTGCCAGCGCGATGGCACGCTCGGTGTTCTCCTCTTACTTCCACCACGGGACCACGGGCTCGGGTGCTTCTCGTAAGGCAACAGACCGATCTCGCGAGCCTGCGCGAGCAGGGCGCGCGCTGTGCTTTCGCCGGTCCTGAGGAAGGCGCAGGCGGCCAGCACCCTCGTTGTCACGGTGTCACCACGGTTCTCAGCCTCCTTGACGTACCGCGCCACTACCTCGATGCGCGGAAGGAAATAGCTGTTCCAGCGGTTACTCATGCGCTGCCGTAGCCGGTTGTCGAGCTGCATCTCCGTGTAGACCCAGGGGGCGGCCTCTTTCTGGAGCCTCACTTGCCGGGCCCAGCGCTCGTAGGCATCCGCGTCCGGTGGTGTCGGCGGCGCTGGCTGCCATCCCATAGGTTGCCACTTCCACTTGCCGTCGGCCGTGATCTTGATCAAGTTCGGCATCATCGCCAGTGCTCGCGTGAGAGGGCCGACCAGATCGTCCAGCGCGCGGCCGTGGTCTGCAGCGCACGGCACACCCGACAACGGCATGCCGTTGGGCGACGCGAAAGTGCCGTTCGCGACCTGAAAGACCGCGCAGACGTCGACGTCCGAGCCGTACCAGGAAGCCAAGTTGAGCCGGAACCGGGGTGGGAAGTACGCCCCGGCGAGGGGCACGAGCTTGTCCTCGCACCACTCCTCTTCGGTGTCGTCATGGAACGTGGGAGTGACGTAAAGCCCTGACCAGAGGCCCTCCAAATAGTTGGGCCGCGTTCTCAGGGAGACATTCATGGCGTCAGGCTATGCGAGCCCGGCAGCCTGGTACCGCGAGACGGCCCTGTCCCCCGGCCGGCGCTCACTGTGACCTTGGGGGAGGAAGCTGCTGGAGGACCAGTGACGGATCTGCCGACCGCCGCCGAGGGATGGACCGCACGGGAAGCGGTTGCATTCACGCTGCTCGTGGAGTTCTACATGCTGATGGTCGGCATCGGCATCTACGCGGTGCACGTGGTTAGCGCAGTTTGGGCGGCGGCCACGGCCGTCGCGGGTCTGGGCGCCACGGTTTGCCTCACAGCGTGGCTCGCCTTCCGCGGGGAGCGTCTCCGTACGCGCACATGACATCCACCGCGTAGGCCCGCCGCGAGTACGAGAACCGCGTCAATGCCCTGGAGGCCAGGGCCTAGCACTGAAGAGCCGTCAGGGCCGCAGCCCGAACGTTACTCAGTGCTACACGCCACCTGGCCGTAGCTATTACGAGAACAGGGCCGTCACAGATCGCGTCGGACCCGCCCGGCAGTACGGCCAGTTCCTCGTCCAGCCGTTCACACAGCCGGGACACGTCGGCCGGGGTGACGCGTCCGGCGACCACGAGAACGATCGGCTTCGTGACATCCACACGGAGAAGACCGACCAGGTCGCCGGAACTCATCGCAGCCGCCCCGGCACAGTCCGTACGCCGCCTGGGCCGTCCGACGCCGCGTCGGTCAGCAGAACGCGGGCGGGATGCTCTGTTCGTACTGGAACACGTTACGGGGGTCGTAGTTCGCCTTGATCTTGCGCAGCCGGTCGAAGTTCTCCTCTCCCCAGTAGGCGGTCTCCCACTCCTGCATCCCGACGTTCGGAACGTTGACGTAGGCACCGTTCCCGAAGGGCCGCAGCGCCTTGCTGAACTCGGCGATCCAGGCCTGGGCCTGCGAGGTCAGCTCGTCGCCGCTGCCCGGTACTCCGCGCTGCC
Source organism: Streptomyces sp. NPDC102274 (assembly GCF_044766385.1). Taxonomy (NCBI): domain Bacteria; kingdom Bacillati; phylum Actinomycetota; class Actinomycetes; order Kitasatosporales; family Streptomycetaceae; genus Streptomyces; species Streptomyces sp. NPDC102274. Next base: position 80,034 of record NZ_JBIWLW010000036.1, read on the forward strand.
CCCAGCCGGCACCGGGCTCGGAGTAGAAGAGCGCATCGCGGTGCGGGAACGACGTACCACCGCGAGGGGCCTTCCTGACCGCCCCGCCGAAGGCCTGGGTGAAGAAGTTGCTGTCATCCGTGGGTGCGTCACGCATGAACGAAGCGACCACGTCGATCGCTTTCCTCGGGAACGGCTTGTAGTTGAACTGTGAGGCGAACTTCCAGTTCGCGGGTTCGTCCTGGGTCGGGATCTGGAACCCCGCGTAGATGTCGCCCCAGTTGCCGACCTGCACCGTGACGTTGGGGCTGCCGACCGACAGGATCGGGGCCAGCAGCTTCTTCGCCTCCGCCGGCGTTCCCTCCGCGAGGACGGCGAACAGCAGGATCTGATTCCGGTGGATTTCGAGTTGGGTGCCGAGGCGGTCGTCGGCGACCGGCGCCGTGTGCTGCCACGCGTCGAAGACGGCTTGCAGGTCCCCGATACCGTCCCACGTCGCTGTCAGGTAGGTGACGCTCTTCAGTGGAGCCACCTTGTAGGTGAGGGATGTGACGATCCCGAAGTTTCCGTTGCCCGCCCCGCGCAGGGCCCAGAGCAGGTCGGAGTGGTTCTTCGGGTCGACGTTGATCACCTTGGCACAGTCTGCGCCTTCCACAACGACGATCTCGGCACCGATCAGGCTGTCGCAGGCCATGCCGAGATAGCGGGTGAGGAAGCCGAAGCCGCCGCCGAGCGTCGCGCCGGACAGGCCTACGCTGCCCTCCGTTCCGGTCGTCACCGCGAGGTTCTTCTCCGCGAGCGTGGTCACCGCTTCCAGCTGGTTGAGCCCGGCGCCGACGGTCGCGATACGGGCTTCGGTGTCGATGTGCGCCCCCTTCAGTTCGCTGACATCGATCACGAGGCCGTTGTCCACGTTCGACCAGCCCTCGAGGGCGTGGCCGCCGCTGCGCACCCGCAGCGCGACGTCGTGCTGCCGTGCCCACGTGAGGGCGTTGACCACGTCCTCGGTCTTCTGGGCGTAGACGATGACCAGGGGATAGTGGACGAACAGTTCGTCCCAGCCCATACTCGCCTCGGCGTAGTCGGGGTCGTTGGGGCGAACGATGCGACCGGTCAGCCCCGCCGGCGGGCACTTCACGGGGGTCTCGGTTGCTTTGCTCACGGCGCTCGCGCCCGGGGCAGCCGCAGCCGCGACGCCCGGGACGCCTGGGACGACGACCGCGCCGGCTCCGACAACCGCCGTTGCCTTGAGCAGTCCGCGACGAGAAAAGTCGTTCATGGTCTGTCTCTGTCCTCTCGACCATCAACCGACGCGAATCGGTATTTCATGGGTGATTTCGGCGAGGCGGACGGTAGCAGGGAGGAACAGGGCAGAGTATCCCGACGCGCCCGCGACCAGCGGAATCCCCGCAGCGGGGAACCACGGTGCAGAGAGAAGCGGGTGTCACGGGCTCGGATCCTGGCGGGGACACAGTCGAATGCCCCGGACCGATCACCGTCCGGAGCATTTCGACGGGACCGGCGGCGGTCCACCGATCCCGTTCGCCCAAAGCGGGTAATCGCGAAGAGAGTGCAGGTCAGGCGATACGTTCCAGCACCACGGGGGTGGCCTCGTACGCCGTACCGGCCGGTGCGATGTCGTACGCGTCCGCCAGCGCGGCCAGTGCGTAGTCGAACTTCTCCGGGGTGTCCGTGTGCAGGGTCAGCAGGGGGCGGCCCGCCGTGACCGGGTCGCCGGGCTTGGCGTGGAGTTCGACGCCCGCGCCTGCCTGGACCGGGTCCTCCTTGCGGGCGCGGCCCGCGCCCAGCCGCCAGGCGGCGACGCCGACCGCGTAGGCGTCGAGGCGGGTGAGGACACCGGAGGACGGGGCGGTGACGACATGCTGTTCGCAGGCCACCGGGAGCTTCGCGTCCGGGTCGCCGCCCTGGGCCGCGATCATGCGGCGCCAGACATCCATCGTCCTGCCGTCGGCCAGTGCCTTCGCCGGGTCCGCGGCCGACAGGCCCGCCGCGTCGAGCATCTCGCGGGCCAGGGCCAGGGTCAGTTCGACGACATCGGCCGGGCCGCCGCCCGCCAGGACCTCGACGACTCGCGGACCTCCAGGGCGTTGCCCGCCGTGCGGCCGAGCGGCGTGGACATGTCCATGAGCAGGGCGGCGGTCCGCACGCCGTGGTCCGTGCCCAGGCCCACCATGGTGGCGGCGAGTTCGCGGGCGTCGTCCAGGGTCTTCATGAAGGCTCCCGAGCCAACCTTCACGTCCAGGACCAGCGAACCCGTGCCCTCGGCGATCTTAGTGCGTTGTGGCAAAGGGAGTCCCTGTTCGGTGAGCAGGGGCTTCTTCGTGCTCGGAGCATGATTGCGGAGGGGTAGGGGCAGGCAGCGGACGGCTTGTTGTTGGTCGAGGAGGGTGCGATGCCGTCGGTGCTTGGGTTGATGGAACAGCGTGAGGTGCGGGCGAGGCAGGAGCTGGAGTCCTGGACGGAGGTCCTGGAGCAGGCTCAGGCGGAGGTGAATGCCGCGCAGGAGCGAGTTGATCGGGCCCGGGTGGGGCGAGAGGAACTTGTTCAGGTCCTCGCCGAGGAGAGCGCGGTGAATACGCCGGCTTCCGTGCCGCCTGGTGGTGAGGTGGCTGCCGCTGCGGGATCGAGTGGCTTCGGTGCGAGGTATGACGAGCGGCCGCCGGTGTGGCAGTCGGGTGTGGGTGAGGAGGTGCTCAGTGGCCTGTATCGGGAGGTGTTCGCCGCGGTGATGGCCGCGTCGGGTCCGGTGAGCGGGGTGGAGCTGGCCCGGGCGGTGGGCCGGGAAGCGGACAGTAAGAACGAGGTGGAGAAGATCCGTCACCGTGCCTACGCGCTGGAGAGGCGGGGCTGGCTGGTGCGGGAGAAGAGCGGCCGGTTCACGCCCGCGCAGGGGCCGGGGTCTGTCGGCCGGGGCGTTTCTCCGGCCAGCGTGGGGCGTCCCCGGCCAGGCGCCGTGACAGCCTGATCACGGCGGCCCACCACACCATCTGGGTGTGGTGATCGGCGCGGCGTTCGTGGTCACGGGTGAGGCGACGTGAGCGAGAAAGCCAGCTCAGCGTGCGTTCCACGACCCAGCGGCGGGCCAGGACGGCGAAACCCTGCCGCCCGTCACTGCGGCGTACGACCTCGATGCGCACCCCGTGACGGGCGAACGCTGTGGCCAGTGCGGGGCCCTGGTAGGCGCTGTCGGCCCAGACCAGTTTCAACAGCCGTCCCGGCTGGTCCATGAACGTCTCCAGCAGCGCGGGAGCGGCCTTGGAGTCGTGGACGTCCGCGGTGGTCACGGTCACCTCCAGGAGCAGGCCCTCGGTGTCGGTCAGGACGTGGCGCTTGCGCCCGTCGCGTGATTTACCGCCGTCGTATCCGCGACTATCCTCGCCGACGGTCTCGGAGGCGTCCACCGACTGGCTGTCGATGATCCCGGCACTGGGCTCGGCCCTGCGGCCCGTGCGCTCCCTCGCCGTCCGGCGCAGGC